>JBJKOR010000793.1:0-11716 GCA_046707185.1 Anaerolineales bacterium
CAATCCGTTCGCCAGCAAATTGATTGATTTGTCCCTGCATGCCTTGCATGTTTTGTTGGATTAGATTACGCAACTGCTCAACGCGCTCCCGGTTCATTCCCATCTGTTGAAGTTGCTCCATCAGTTCGCGCAGCGCTTCCTGAACTTCAGGAAACGCCAGGGCGCGCATCATGCGATTTGACATCCAATTTTGATAACGCAGATCGTCGGCCTGATTCAGTCCGACCATTTGCGCCAACGCTTCGAGTTCCTCGCGGGAGAGCGGCTTGCCGTTCATCAAGCGTTCCATCCGCTGACGGAGCTGCTCGCCAAATTGTTTGAGTGCATTCACTAATTGCTGGATTTCTTCCGGTGTGAGATTGTCACTTGGGTTTCCGCCCATCATCGGCGGCTGACCAGTTCCGAAAAATAACGGAAACAATTTGTCGAATACCGGCAAGTCGCGCACATCTTTGATCAACGTTGAGCGCAACGACAAACGAAAATGTTCGCGGTTGTGGATGCCCATTAAATCCACGGCGGAAAATGCTTCACTGCTTTCGGCCAGTGAAACGCGCACACCGCTGGCGCGCAAGGCTGAGATTAACTGTAAGATGCGGGATTCCATACGATTGCCTTTATTTATTAACAGAAGTAATATTGTTAACAGAAGTAATATTGTCAAACTTCCGAGATTTTCTGAAATCTTGGAAGTTTTTTGCTAACATGTCTTGATGGACAAGTCTTGTTTGACTCCGATAAACGCTGCTTCGGTCCGTTTGTTTTTCTTGTTCATATCTGCCATCTTAAATACAAACACCTAATAAAAAGTATAAAACAAATTGTCGTTCTCGAAAATTATGCTGGAATTTTTTTGTTGTGACGAGTGATTTTGATCAAAGTTCGTAGCGCTTCATTAACAGATTCTGAATCTGAAAAGACTTCAGCTACATCGGGCGAAAGGACAACGATATTGCTTCCTTTTTTGAATCGCTCTACATATTTTCCGCGCACACCTTTGCTGAAATCGTATTCATCAAGCATTTCAGGTTCGGGTTCAGACGCTACTGTTTGTTTCTTCATAGGTTTTTCTTTCATAGTTTGTCGCGAGCCTCGCGCTGATAATTCGGATATGGTCGCCGCGGTCAACATGAACAACAACCAAAAGACGATTTTGTTTTGATTTGCCGACGATAATCAACCGTTCCTCGGTTTGCGAGTGTTGTATATCTTCGATTGTCGAAGAGAGCGGATCTTCAAAGATGGTTGCGGCTTCTTCAAAAGAAACACCATGTTTTCTTATGTTTTGGTTGGCTTTGTTGGGATCCCATTCGACAATGACTGCCATTGCTCATTCCTCAAGCAGATTATACCTCCGAGAAATCAATTTCCAGAAAATCTTCCAAAGTCATCCGGTCTTTGACGCGGTGGAATCGTCGGCGGTGGCGGGGGATTGATGAGTTGTCGTTTGGCTTTTTGTAAATCTGCTTCGTGCTTCAATAATACAGAGATCGTGTCTTCCAGGGTTTCCTTATCAATATTCTTGGCATTGAGCGAAACAAGTGCGTTTGCCCAATCCAGCGTCTCGCTGATCGACGGCGATTTGCGCATATCTGTCTTGCGCAGCTTCTGGACGAACTCCACAGCTTGCCGCGCCAGCTTTGGATTTAGTTCAGGCACCTTCAATCGAACAACGGCCAATTCTTCTTCGAGCGAAGGATAATCGATGAACAGATATAAACAGCGACGCTTTAACGCTTCGGAGAGTTCGCGCGTGTTGTTCGACGTCAGCACGACGAACGGTTTGTGCTTGGCGTTCAATGTTCCAAGTTCTGGAACAGAGACTTGGAAGTCGCTCAACACTTCGAGCAGGAAGGCTTCGAACTCTGCGTCGGCACGGTCGATTTCATCGATCAATAAAACGGTCGGCTGTTCACTCAAGATGGCTTTCAGCAATGGGCGCTGAAGCAAAAAGCGGTCCGAGAAGAAGACATCCTCTTCTTTTGCTAAGCGATCCGCGGCTTCGGTCAATGATTCGGCTTTGCCGAGCGCGTCATTTAATTTGTCGCGCAAAAGTTGCGTGTAAAGCAACTGCTTGGAATATTCCCATTCGTACAATGCCTTGGATTCGTCCAAGCCTTCATAGCATTGCAAGCGGATCAATTCGCGTCCGGTCGCGCCCGCGATGGCTTTTGCCAATTCGGTTTTTCCCACGCCCGCCGGGCCTTCCGTTAAGAGCGGTTTGCCGAGCTTCTGCGCCAGATACACAATCGTGGCAATTTCATCGGATGCGATATATTTTTGTGCCGATAAATTTGTTTTCACATTTTCGGTTGATTCAAATGGATTGGTCATGGCAACCTTTCTGCTTCACTTATAGTTGACTTGGTCACATTTCATCTTACTTCAAACAGATAAGAACTATATGCTATCATTGTGCGAATTCCCTTCCTGATTGTAAACCCATGCGCTTAAAAGCAGATTTGACTCTTTTCCTGGTCGCTGTGATTTGGGGCACGGCATTTGTCGCTCAACGAATTGCCGGGCAGCAGGATGTCGTGTATCTATTCAATGGTGCGCGTTATCTACTGGCGGCGCTGGTTGTTCTTCCTTTCGTGAACAGAAGAGAATCAATTCCAGGCGGGCAGTGGAAGTGGATGTCCGTTGCTGGTTTTCTGTTGTTTGTGGCAAGCGCTTTGCAGCAGGTGGGCATCATTTACACAACAGCAGGGAACGCAGGATTCATCACCAGCTTGTATGTGGTCTTGATTCCAATTGTTCTCCTTGTCTTTTGGAAGGAGAAACCCCATTGGTTGTCGGTTGTGGCTGTTGGGTTGGCGATGTTTGGCGCGTTCCTGCTCTCGACGGGCGGCCAGTTCGAGCTGCGCGGCGGCGATGCGTTGGAGCTAGTTGGCGCTTTGTTTTGGTCGTTCCATGTCATCGTGTTGGGCAAGTTCGCGTCCAGGTATGATGCGATGTCGTTCTCGGTGGGGCAATTGGCAATTTGCGGACTGCTGAATCTTGGCGTCGGTGTCTTTGTCGAACCATTCCAATCCATTGCCAATATTTCTCTCATCGGCGCTATCCTTTATACGGCCATCTTTTCGTTGGGGATCGCTTACACGTTACAGGTTTGGGCGCAGCGGCACACGCCTCCCGCCGACGCTGCGCTCCTGTTGGGGCTTGAATCTGTTTTCTCGGTCATCTCTGGCTGGCTCATCCTTCATGAGCAACTCGTTGGAATCCAAGTTGTCGGCTGCAGCTTGATTTTGCTGGCTGTACTGCTTTCGCAATTCAAGGAATGGGGTACATCAAGTAAAATTGAGTCTGAGCATTTGGTGGAAGGCCGATGAAGGTCAAAGTCTTATTGAATCCCTATTCCAATCGTTGGAACGCGCAGAAGCGCTGGCCTCAAGCCGAGGCTGCGCTGAAGTCTGCTGGCGTGGATTTTGCGTTGTCCGTCTCCGAGCATCCGCGTCATCTCATCGAACTCGCGGCGGATGCTGTTAAAGACGGCTTTTCCGTTGTCCTGATCGCGGGCGGCGACGGCTCGATCGGCGAGGTAGTGAATGGGCTTGCGCGCAATTGGAATATCCAAATGAAGTTTCCGGTCAGTATTGGGATAATTCCTTTGGGTTCTGCCAATGACTTCGCTTTTGGACTTGGGCTTCCCACGAACTTAAAAGAAACCGTGGAAGTCATCGCAGGAGGTAAAACAAAGCCTGTTGATCTTTGCAAGTGTAATGAACGATACTTTATCAACAATTCGGGCATTTGTCTCGAGCCGTATGTTTCCGCACGCCATGAGCGCATCCAATGGATCAAAGGGCGGGGCCGTTATCTGGTCGCCGCCATATGGGGAATCATGGATAAACCGCAGTGGCATGCTGATTTTCAATGGGATGGCGGCAGTTACAACGGATTGGTTTCCCTCGGCTCGATTGGCAACGGGCGCCGCACCGGCGGATTTTTTATGACGCCGCATGCCGATCCGTTCGATGGCAAGTTGACATTTGCGTTTGGATATCGCGGTACTCGTCTTGGAATGTTTTTGGCGCTGCCTCATGCCTTGAAGGAGGGCAAGGGAAATTTTGTTGAGTTGCCGGGAATGCAGGAAATTCAGTGCACGCAATTGAAAATCCATTTGGATAAATCTTCGCCGGTTCACGCGGATGGCGAACTCTTTGATACATGGCTGACGGATTTCGATTATCAGATTTTTCCTGGCGCCGTTCCGATATTCATGAAGTAAGGGTGGAGTTGTGGAGTACCGAAAGAAAGCGCGTCTAACTTCGAGCGAGATCCGCCTGTTGGGTCTGATCGGCTTTGTAGCTGTGATCGTCGTCAGCGTGTTGATCGGCGTCAATATCGGACTCAGCCGCTCGGTCGAAGGGGGAGGCGGATTCTATTCGCCGTGGAATGGTGCGCGCATGTTCCTGTTCCAGCACGTCAATCCGTATAATCTCGATGTCGCGCTTCGATCCCAACAATTGGCGTACGGCCAGGCGGCGGCCAGCGGACAAGACCCTTATTATTTAACGATTCCGTTTTTTCTGCTTCCGATCTATTTTCCCTTTGCACTTGTCTCGAACCTGCTTCCCGCACTTTTCCCGGCCAAGTTTGTTGTGGACCCAAGCCTTGCGCGCGGCCTTTGGATGTTCTTGAATGAAGGCGCGCTGCTGGCGATTGCCTCGCTGGCTTTGCGCTTGATCGATTGGGCGCCGCGCCGGTTCTTTATGATTGCCTTTTTCCTGCTCTCGATCTTTTCCTTTTATTCTGTGGCCGCGTTATTGGATGGCTCGCCCGTGATTCTTCTTTGCCTTCTCTATTTCGGAATCTTGTTTGCGCTGCAAAGAGGCGAGGACGAATTAGTCGGAGCGTTGCTGGTGTTGACTCTCTTTCGTTGGGAAATCGGCCTGCTGTTTGTGATGTTGGTGCTGTGGCGCGTTTCTTCGGAAAAAAGGTCGCGGGTCTTTTATGGATTTGGCATGTTGCTCGTGATCCTTTTGCTCATTTCATTCCTGATGAAGCCGGGTTGGCTCTTGCCTTTCCTGCAATCCTCGTGGACGGATTTTCGCGCTGCTTATGGATTTAAATCCAGTGCGGTTCTTCTTCAACTTTGGCCGGGATTCAATGCCCGCTTTATGTGGATCATCCCTGTGGGTTTGATCGCTCTTTTGGGCATCGAATGGCACGCCTCGCGCGGGCGTGATTTCCAGCATTTTATTTGGACAGCGTGTTTGACGCTGGCTGTCACGCCGCTGCTTGGTATGCGCACCGAATTGAGCGACCTGATAGTTCTCTTTCCATCACTGGCATTGATTTTTGCCGTTGTGGTGGAGCGTTGGCGCCATGGCTATTGGCTGGATATCTTGCTTTACTTGATAGCACTGCTCGTCCCGTGGGCGTTATTCATTCGTAGCACTGTTTTTCAACCCTTGTTTTACCAGGATTGGCTTTTCCTTTTTGGCCCTTTATTCACCATTATCAGCCTGTATTGGATTCGCTGGTGGTTCACTCGTCCGCCGCGTACCTGGCTGGAGCATGTCCGAAGTTCTCCTGCATGAAGAGTGATGTTATGACTTGGCGTAATTATCTTCTCCTTGCCTTCCTCGGCTTGATCGTATCGTTATTCGTTGCACATTTTCAATCGTTTCCCGGTTATATGGATGCCGATTATTACTTCGACGGGGGGATACAACTTGCGCAAGGCAAAGGCTTTACGGAACCATACGTCTGGAATTACCTGGACAATCCTCGAACTTTGCCGCACCCATCTCATGGTTATTGGATGCCGCTTGCCTCGATGGTCGCGGCAGCCGGAATGATTGTGATGCGTCAAACGACCTATGCCGCGGGCCGTCTGGGCTTTTTGCTTTTTGCCATGCTCGTCCCGGTTGTTACTGCCGCGTTGGCTTATGCATTTTCAAGGCGACGTGAACTCGCTGTTGTCTCAGGCTTGCTTGCAATATTTTCGATGTATTATGTACCCTTTCTTCCGGTGCCGGATAATTATGGGATTTATATCGTCTTGGGCGGCCTGTTTTTTTTGCTATGTACAAATCGCAAGCCGCAGACTTATTTTTTTCTGGGATTGATTTCTGGCCTTTTGACTCTCGCTCGAAGTGACGGCCTCTTGTGGATTGCTTTGACGGCCTTCTTGATTTTCTTGCGCTTCATTTCTGACCGGAAATTCGACGCCTCGATTCTGAATCTTTTCCTTGCGCTGATTGGTTTTTTTGTGGTCATGGGCGGCTGGTTTTGGCGCAACGAACGACTTTACGGAGCCCTCCTTGCCCCCGGTGGAAATTATTTGCTGTGGCTGACGAACTATGATCAAACTTTTATTTATCCCGCCAATCAATTGACCATGCAAACATGGTTCGCGCAAGGATGGGGCAATATTATCAGTGTGCGCCTCAACGCCTTGCGCTTCAATCTCGGAACTGCTTTTGCGGCTCAAGGGGAAATTTTCCTTTTTCCATTCATCCTTGTTGCTCTCTGGCGAAATCGAAAAGATGAGCGCGTTCAATTGGCAGGATTGGGCTGGCTTGGAATCTTACTGGTTATGTCATTCGTCTTTCCTTTTGCCGGTTGGCGTGGCGGATTCTTTCATTCCGGCGCGGCGCTGCAACCGGTTTGGTGGAGTCTCGCGCCCATCGGTTTGGAGTCCGCGGTCGGCGCCGCGCGGAGGCGGGGTTGGTTCGATGTCCGCGCCTTTAAATTATTCCGATTTGTCTTGGTTGTCATTGCGGTGATCATGACAGCGTTCCTCCTTTATGTTCGCATTCTTCAACCCGGCTGGGGCGAGGATGAAGCAATCTATCCAAAAGTGGAGGCCATCCTTCGGCAAAACGGCGCGCAGCCAACCGATGTGATTGTGACGCGCAATCCTCCCGGTTATTATTTCGTTACCAGGCGTTCTTCGATCGTGATTCCGTATGGCGATGAAAATACCTTGCTGGATGTTGCGCATTTGTTTCACGCCCGTTTCGTGGCCGTGGAAGCCGCAGGCGCCTCAGGGCCGATTAAAACGGTTTTTGATAATAAAGGCGATTCACATCTTCGCTTCTTAGGTGATATTGATGTCCCGAATAACGACACACGAGTCTTTGAAATCCAACCCTAAATTGTCTCGCCGCGATTTGATTGTTCTCGCTGCGGCAACGATGGCCGGAGCGGCGATTTTTCTGTTGACGAGTGCCTTTATTTATCGCCTCGGTTTTCCTTTGGATGATTCGTGGATTCATCAAACCTATGCGCGCAATCTCGCACTTTATGGCCAATGGGCATTTCGACTTGGGCACCCATCTGCCGGTTCGACCGCGCCGTTCTGGGCATTTATTCTGGCATTGGGTTATTGGCTTCATCTTGCTCCGTATTTCTGGACTTACTTTGTCGGCGGGCTAACCCTTTTTGGTCTGGCTTGGTTAACTGAGTACGCGGCACGGAAAATGATTTTAAAGTATCGTCCGCACTTTCCGTGGGTTGGATTATTCTTTGTTGCCGAATGGCATTTTCTTTGGGCGGCGATGTCTGGCATGGAGACATTACTCGATGCTTTGTTGTTGACTGGCGTATTGGTGCTGTTGATGACCGGCTCGCGTCGTTACCTGACCATGGGCCTGCTGACCGGTCTCAGTATTTGGGTTCGGCCTGACGGTTTGACTTTGCTCGCTCCTGTTGCCTTGACCGTTCTCTTTGTTGAGAAATCCAACGAGGAAAGGCTCAATGCCATCGTCCGGTATCTGATCGGGTTTGGAGCGTTTTTCCTGTCGTATTTACTTTTCAATCTTTGGCTTTCCGGAACGCCGATGCCGAACACGTTTTATGCCAAACAAACGGAATACGCTTACTGGCAATCGGAGCCGATTCTTTATCGTTTGGGAATTCTGTTCATTCAAGTCTTTAACGGACCCGGCATCATTCTTTTACCCGGAATTGTCGGCTGGGTTATTTTGTCTATTCGACGACGCGCTTGGGCGGGCATATCTTCGATGCTGTGGTGCGGCGGCTATCTGTATCTCTATATTTCGCGGCTTCCTGCGTATCAGCATGGACGTTACCTTATGCCCGCCATGCCGATTCTGTTTTTGTTTGGCATGTTGGCCTTGATTGAATTCCCGCGTTCAACGTTATTCAAACAGTTTCACTGGATGGCGCAGTTGGTTTGGCGCGCCAGCCTGGTTTTCGCGACGATCGGATTTGTGGCGTTTGGCGCACGCGCCTATGGGGAAGATGTGGGGTTGATAGGATCGGAAATGGTTGTGACGGCCAAGTGGGTTGCTCAAAACATTCCGCCCGGCGCGCTTATCGCCGCACACGATATCGGTGCGCTGGGATATTTCGACCATCATCCGCTGGTCGATTTGGCAGGCCTCGTTTCGCCGGAGGTCATTCCGTTTATGCGCGACGAGGCGCGTCTGGATCAGTATTTGAATCAGCGCGGCGTAAGTTATCTGATCGCATTTCCCGATACGTATCCAGACCTGACGCGGAACATCCCCGTTGTATTTACCAGCGGTGGTCGATTTGCCATCGAAGCCGGCCAGCCAAACATGAAGGTCTATCACTGGATTTTGCCTTAATCGGTTAAAATCAGGCATGTATCTCCTGTTATACTAAACGGGTTTCGTATGAAGAAAATCACACTCATCATCGTGGATGATCATCCGTTATTTCGGCAGGGCGTGGCGGACGCGCTGTCGTTGGAGTCGGATTTCAAAGTGGTGGGGCAGTCGTCGAGCGGATCCGAGGCGTTGGAATTGATTCGTTCCCTAAGGCCCACTGTCGCAGTGCTGGATGTGAATTTGCCGGGAATTAATGGTCAACAAGTTACGCATGAGGTGTCGTTGGAGAAATTGCCGACTCGGGTTTTGCTTGTTACGGGATATGATGATATCGAGCAGGCTCTGCACGCCGCTATTGCCGGCGCCGCGGCTTATTGTTCGAAGAACGTCGAGCCTCCGGCGCTGATTCAAATTATCCGGGATGCGGCGCAGGGCAAATTTGTTTTCGGATCGCGGACGTTAAGTGATCGCGAAGTAAAAGAGTGGGTCAATGAACAGTTGGCAGGGATACGGAGCACGTATCGTGAACCTGGCAGTCCATTTCATCCGCTTTCTGAGCGCGAAATGGAAGTGCTGGAATGTGTTGTCGAGGGTTTGAGCAACAAGGAAATTGCCGGTCTGTTGGGAATTAGCCACCAGACTGTCAAAAACCACGTAACTTCGATTCTGCGAAAATTTGGGGTCGAAGATCGTACGCAAGCTGTGGTGTATGCTTTGCGACATGGCTGGGTGCCATTGAAAAACGCGGGCGACCGATCTGTGATGTGAAATATGGATGTTGAGGATGTTGAAATGACGGATGATAATTTTGATGTCCAGGCTGAGCTGGAAGAGACGCAACGGGCATTGCATGAAGTTTCTTTGATGATCGAGCAAAGCCAGGGCGAACTGTCCAAACTCGCCCAGCGCAATGCCGCAATTACGGCACATATTCAAAAAAGCCAGGGTCAGGCCGGGCAGACTTCGGCGCAGGATATGAAGATGGCGTATGACTCGGCACTGGACGCACAGCAGCGGCTATTCGTGATGCGCGGACAATTGGAAAAGCTGCAAAGCGACAAAAGTCATTTGGAAAAATACAAGGCCGTGTTGGAAAAAATGGCATCTGGCGCAATGACTGGTACGGCATCTGCATCCGGTGCGGCAAAGACTTCATCGAGTAGCATGGAGATGGTTATCAATGCGCAAGAGGCAGAGCGGCAAAGATTGTCTCGCCAAATGCATGACGGACCGGCCCAAGCCATGTCGAACTTTATCCTCCAGACTGAAATTGCGATGCGGCTGTTTGACGTTGACGCAGCTCAAGCGAAGGAGGAACTTGGAAACCTAAAAGTTGCAGCCATGGGGACTTTTCAAAAAGTCCGAAATTTTATTTTTGAATTGCGTCCGATGATGCTCGATGATCTGGGATTGGCTCCCACCTTGCGGAAATATGTGGATACATTCAAAGAACAAACCGGGCTGGATGTCAGTTTGACGGTCAGCGGCACCGAGCATCGATTCGAGCCTTATCTGGAAGTAATGGTGTTCCGCGCTGTACAAGAACTGCTTGGAAATGCCGCACGCCATAGCCAGGCTACTTCGGTAAAGGTTCTTTTGGAGGCGGCGAATGAAGTAGTCCGAGTCCGTGTGGATGATAACGGAAAGGGGTTCGACGCCGATGCTGTACTCAAAGGGAGCGGCTTGGGTCTCAAGCTGATTCGCGACCGAGCCGAAATGTTGGGCGGAACATTCGAAGCTGACAGTGCGATGGGTAAAGGGACGCGAGTGTCATTTTCGATACCCATTCACGGGTGAATAATGCGGGATTGCTTTCGGTTCGTGCGTCTTTGCACGTTTGTCGGTTCTTGTTCCAGGTGGGTGCGCTTTATTTTAAATAGATTACAGAAATATCCGACTAACATAACTGTTAAGGCCATGCCTTGATTATTGACTGGTTTTCGCTATAATACTGTTAACTCTGAAAGTGATGCAGAGAATCATTAAAGAAAGGAGTATAAATTCCCATGTTGTTCGCCCCGAAAGAAAAAGGCCAAGGTTTGGTCGAATATGCGTTGATCCTTGTTTTGGTAGCCATTGTTGTTATCGCGGTACTTGCGATCTTGGGCCCCGTGATCGGCAATGTGTTCAGTAAGATCAACAGCACCCTTTCTAACCTGTAACAAAGCTCTGTTTTTGAGAGCGGGCGGGACTCTGTCAGACTCTGACAGAGTCCTACTTTTTTCCCAATATGTTTTTGCTATTTTTCTTGTATAATTATATGATAATGTATGATAAAGTATACCCTGCCATGCTCGAGAGGAGAACTATATGCGCCGTGGGCTAATTATTATCCTTGTGCTGCTGATCGTGGTAATTGCAGCGGTGGTGGTTTTTGTCGCCTTCAATAACATTCTGCGCCAGCCTTCGCAACCCGCGCTTCCAGCAAATGTCGAGATTTACGTTGCCAGCCAGAATATTTCGGTGGGGCAGAAGATTACCCAGGATGTGCTGACCACGAATACCATTCCCCGGTCCCAGCTACATAGCGATTACTTCACGACCGATCAGCGATCCGATCTGCTGAACAACAAGATTGCTGCTGTTACCTTGTCTCAAGGTACAATTATCACGAAGGGCGAAATAGCGGATGCTTCGCAGACTGTGTCGCTGCCCGGGCCTGTTTGGGCTTCGGTCATCCCGCCCAGTATGGTAGCTGCTACCATTCCCACCAGCCGATTGTCGCTCTCAGGCTATGGTGTGGCGGATGGTGCTCATGTCAATGTAACCGCCTGCATCTCATTTGTGGACCTGGATGCCGGTTTCCAATACATATTGCCTAATTACACGGCGATATTAACCGGGAACGGTGTTAAAAAAGATAACAACCTGCCGGTACTTTCTTTGGGAGTTGCTTCAGGGGGAACTGCCAGTGCACAAGGTCGTATCGAACTTGAGCCTTCCCTGCAACAGCCATATGACGTTGTACCTTCAGAGCCGCAGCGCGCACGTCCGGTATGCCAGACTGTCTTGCAAAATGTGGTTGTGATGAAAGTCGGCAACTTCCCTCTAGTATCATCCACTGCATCTACTTCGGCGCAACAACAGCAGGCTCAGCAACAACAGCAAACTGCGGCCACCGGGAACCCTGACCTTGTTACATTGATTGTCTCCCCTCAGGATGCGGA
>JBJKOR010000794.1:0-4312 GCA_046707185.1 Anaerolineales bacterium
ATATGGAGGATACTTCAGCTCATGCCGCTCGATGTTTTCATACACCTGCATCAAGTCCGCCAACCCAAGCGGAATCTTTTGGACGAACACATCGGTGCGCCTGATCTCGAGGTTTTCGACCAGCAGATCACGGATGGCGCCCGGCATGGATTCGTGAATGGCAATCTGTACCACGGACCCGAACCTCCTGCGCCGAATACTCTCCTGCATGGTCTCGAGCAGGTCATCGGCCTCGATCTCTTGAATCTCGATATCGGCATCGCGGATCACGCGAAACGGATGCGCCTCGACCATCTCCATGCCGGGAAAGAGCAGTCCGGCATTGGCGGCAATCAATTGCTCCAGCCACACAAAATAATGATGATGCGGGATCGTGCCGTCCCTGCGAACTCCGCCGGACGAATGTTTGATGGGAACCAGGCGCGGCAGCGTGTTCGGCACTTTAAGCCGCGCAAAATGTTCGTTGCCCTTTGGGTCACGTATGACGATGGCAAGATTGAGACTCAGATTGGAGATGAGGGGAAACGGATGTCCGGGGTCCAACGCGAGCGGAGTCAAGACCGGATACACGACTTCCTTGAAATACGTATCCGCCCTTTCTTTTTGGGATTTGCTCAGCCGTGCATAGGTCAGAACATGGACACCGGCTTTGTCCAGCTTCGGGAGCAGCTTACGCGACCAGCATTGCTGCGCTTCATGATAAAGCTGGATCGCCAGTTTGCGGATAGCAGCCAGTTGTTCGCGCGGCGTCAAGCCATCGGGTGAGGTCTCCAAAACGCGCGCCTCCACCTGCTTGCGGATGCCCGAGACGCGTACCATGAAAAGCTCATCCATGTTCGAGCCGAAGATGGCCAGGAATTTGACGCGTTCCAACAATGGATTATTTTCATCCTGCGCTTCTTCCAGCACGCGCCGCTGGAACTCGAGCAGGCTGAGTTCCCGGTTGACAAATAGTTCAGGCGATAAGGAAATTGTCTCTGGCATCTATAAAATCATAACTTCGTGGAAAGTTTCGGCGTCAACAACCATTCCAGCGTGGCTTTGCGTTCGATGCGGAAGTCATCCGCCGATAAGCAGCACACACTGCCACATTTGATATTTACGAATAAATCCGCCTGGCTGGTTGTCAGTGTACTGACCAACTGGCTGATAGACGGCTCATGACCAACGATTAGCAATTCTTCAACCAGATATTTTTCGATGATTTCCGCAATGGCTGATCCGGGTTCACCGGCTGGAACGAGTCGTTCGCTTAATCGAATCTTGTCTTTCTTATACTTTAACGCTTTGGCAAGAATCTCGGCAGTTTGCCGGGCGCGCAAGTATGGGCTGGAAAGTACCACGTCGGGCTTCACGCCCAAACGTTTCAGCACATGCGCAACCTTGTCCACTTTCTCCCGGCCTTTATCGGTAAGGGGACGCTGGGTGTCATCTTCATACCCAGGCCCGCCGGGTTCGTAAGCAATTCCATGACGAACGAGATAAATCTTCATTTTCTATTCACCTATTTCCACTAACTGTGCAGGAGATAAAAGCCATTCCAGTGTAGCGCAGCGTCCATATTGTATCTTCTCAATCGAAAGACGGCAAATCCCGCCTTTCTTCAAAATAATGGAAGTTGCCGGATCGCCTGTGATCAGAACCGAGGCCAAAATACTCAAATCCGGTTCGTGGCCGACCATGGCGATATTTCCGACATCGCCGTATTTCTTGTTGATTTCATCGATCAACTGATCGGCCTGACCTGTGGGAGCGAGATGATCGGTACGTATAACCTGATCGACGATCAGGTCAAACTTTTTTGCCAGGATATGTGCGGTTTGTGTCGCGCGCAGGTAAGGGCTTGTCAGAATCAGATCGAGTTGAATTCCCAGCTCCTTGAGTCCCTGTGCGATCGAACGCATCTTTCTCCGCCCCTTTTGGGTCAGCGGACGCAGGCTGTCCTCGCCCTCGAACCGGATTGCTTCCACGGCGATGGCGTGACGGATGATGTACAAGTTCATGCTTTTGCTCCCAAGGAAAAGGTTGATCAGACGCGGCCCGCCAAAACGTGAAGAGTTCGGCTTTATCGTCCATAAAGCTGGCAATCAACTCGGCGTGGCGCTTCTCGTAGAAACTGCAAACCGGTTTTATGTCGAAGGAGGCAGCGCCGCTTTCGGAAAAATCGGCCAGCGTGTTGAGAAAGACTTCGATATCGTGAATGTCGCCCATCGCGCTTTGATACTCGTGCATGCGTTCGCGGTGTTTCTCCGGATAATTTGCGATCAACGCACAAACGACTTCCACCGTATAGCGAAACTTCTTGAACGCCAGCCGCAGCCGATGAATTGTGCCGGGCCGGGACGCATCCACCTGATTGAGCACCTGCACGGTTCGCGCATAAACGTTATCCACCGCCTGGAACAACAGGGCGCGAAATTTTTCTTCCACCATTCGCTTCTTAATGGAATCCCTGATCTTCTCGATACGCCGCCTCAACTCGGAAAGCTTCAGCCTATTTACTTGCTTGCGCGCCTTGCGCAGAAAATGCGCTTCCTGTTCCTGTAAATGCGACACAAAAGATTGAAGTTCGCCAAAGCGCTCGATATTCTCCACCGCTTCCGCCAACATCACTTGCACATCACGCAGGTCGTCCAGGTCGTCGATTTGATCTTTCAACACCCGCCGCACTTTCTGCAAGCGTGGATGAGGATCGAGAGCGCGCACGATATCCAGGGCCGCCAGAAGCCGCCGCGTCGAGACGCGTAGATCGTGAACCGCCTCCTCGGAAAATTCGCGCCGACAAGTCTTCACCTGCGTTCGATAATTTTCCCAACGCTCATCCAACGCGGTGAGCAGCGGGGAGCCAACTTGCTGGATATCTTGCTTGATTTCAATTCGCCGCACAACCATGGATTTTATCATCCAATCTCAAGCTTCTCGCCAAAGGTTTCCTGGAATATTCGGATGGCATTCACCCCAAGAGAGTGTTTTAAAAGTCAAAATTCTCATCTCGACATGTCGTTCTGAGAATCTCGAAAGCCCAAGAAGACTTTACAGGGATAAAATATCATTACCCAATTAACAATCCTTGAAAAGAAAGTTAATACTGCGTAAACAAATCCTGTTCGCGATAGAATCGAAACCACGCCAGGCGCGAAACGTACAGCTTTTCACGTATCACCGGAAGTGATATTCATCATCTTATCGTCAGGCCCGCAAATAACTTATAATTGCGGTGCGCAGGGAATGGCGCAAAAACTTGACGGAGCGTATCGAAGGAGAACCCATCTCATGCATGAAGAACTTTTCAAAAAAATGGCCCAGAGCATCATTGACGGAGACTCGGACGTCTCCACCGCGTTGGCGAAGGAATCCATCGAATTGGGTATTCCCCCACTGCAAGCCATCACCGATGGTTTCGTGGTGGGTGTGAACGTGATCGGGGACGCGTTTGGCCGCGGCGATGCCTTCCTGCCAGAATTAGTCATGGCCGGTGAAGCCATGAAAGCCGCGGTCGCGGTGCTGAATCCGGAACTGAAAAAGCTTGGAACGGAACGCCGAATGCTCGGCAAGGTTGTACTGGCAACCGTCGAAGGTGACATTCACGAGATCGGAAAAACATTGGTGGGAACCATGCTCGGTTCATCCGGCTTCGAAGTTTTCGATCTCGGTGTGGACGCCTCGCCCGATAAAATCATCGGCAAGGCGCTGGAAGTCAATGCCGATATCATCGGCATGAGCGCCTTACTGACAACAACGATGGTCAAGCAACGCGAAACCATCGAAACACTGGAAAAAGAAGGGCTGCGCGACCGCTTCAAAGTCATGGTCGGAGGCGCACCGATTACGCGCGATTGGTTCCAATCCATCAAAGCCGATGGGTACGCGGAAGATGCCATCAGCGCGGTGCAAGTTGCCAAGAAATTGGTCGGCGCGGAATAATTTTTCATCCACTAATCCGCACGAATTTAAAAGATCGGCGACAATTCGCGGAGATTAGCAGATCTATATCCGTTGTTCTCGTTGAGGGTCGGGAGGAACGGGAGGGTATGATGACCAAGTTGATCAAATCCATTAGCAATCCAAAGTTGAAGTTGGAGATTTTGACGCCGGCTGAAGTCCAGAAGATTCACGACGCGACCTTGTGGATCATCGAAAAGGTCGGCGTAAAATTTCCGTCGCAGTGCGCCCTCGACATTTGGACAGCGCATGGCGCCGAGGTCGACCGCGAGCGGAAGATCGTCAAAGCCAAAGGCGAACTGATCGAATCGGCGCTCAAGGAATGTCCGCCGATTTATCCGTTGGCGGCGCGCGATCCACATCAGGATTT
>JBJKOR010000795.1:0-8309 GCA_046707185.1 Anaerolineales bacterium
CAAAGCCCGCGCCAAGATGCGCGGCGTGACCAGGTTATCGAAGGTTTGATCAATCAGAAATGCCAATATTACCGCAACGATCGCGTGCGTCAGCGGTGGAAGCCCAAACGGGCCGGGCCCTTGAAAATAAGCCACCAGCGCCAGTGTGACCCATGTGACCGGTTCCCCAAAATAAGGGATAAATTTAGCCAGTCCCGCCAGAAACGCGATTCCAATGACGTATTTCACACCGAACAAACCAAAGACAACCAGATAGGAAAGGAAGGTAAAGATGAAGACGATCACCTGTCCGCGCAGAAAAGCGTTCCAAATTACTCCCAATTCGATTTCAAGATGATGAACATCGTCAGCATAACCGGGAATATTCAAATCGACGATGCCCCGGCGCGTCCCGCCGCTCTCGGAAAGCGCAAAATAAGAAATCACCAAAACGAAGAGTGTCCAACCAAGGAATTGAGCCGCTCCGCCAGCGATGGTGCCAAGCAATGAGCCGGTTCTTCCCAACACTGGTTGGATTAAGCTGACCAATTGTTGGCTGATGGAATTAAGATCAAGATGTCGAAAATCGAATTGGAATGGACCAAATTGATAAACCCGGCCCGCCACTTGATCGATCAAACCGGGAATGACCGTTAAACTATTTTGAATAAAGGTCACAAGATTCTGGATCTGCTGGACCAATCCCACACCGCCCAGGGCCAACAGGCCGAATAGCAACACAAGCAGCAGTATATAAATCAGTCCGACCGCAAGCCGCCACGGCAATATGTGTTTAAGAAAGCTCGCTACAGGATATAACAGATAGGCCAGCACCAAAGCCATTAATAAGGGAGCAAGGAATCCTTCAAAACGAAAAACCAGGAATGCAATGAGGGCAACAAAAGTGAGAGCAACCACCAACTTGGTCGTTGCACCCCAGTTCGGAGAAGCGGACGGTTCAGTCTGATTCATAAAAAATTCAATCTACGCCGACTCAATTCTAGTCAATCTGAATTGATTTTACAACCGTTGTCAAAATAAAAACGCCCCCGCAGATATTTTTGCGGGGGGGCGAGCCGACCTTGGATTATTTAACCGCAACCAGTCAAGAATGGGAAGAAGGTGCACCATAGATAATTCGCGTCAATGTACCACAAGGCGGCCGCACACAGGCAAATCAATAACAATATCCCAACGATGATAAGAATCAACGCCGTGCTGTTTCTCCTGGGTGGAACCAGCGGGGAAAAAGTCGGGGCGGATGGAACCGCCGTCGCCGGAGTCGGAGCAGGCGGCACCTCTGGGGCTGCCACATTCTTGTGCGGGGCAATCACCGTCGTGCCTACATCCACTGTCAACGATTCGTACATCAGAACGATCTGCTCGCCCAGCGAAACCACGTCACCAGAGCGAAGCACAATCGGTCCGGCCAACCGCTGTCCGTTCACGAACGTGCCGTTGGTCGAGCCTAAGTCTTCCAAGACATATTTGCCGCCCTGAAACGTCAGGCGTGCGTGCTTGCGGGAAACCTCGGCATCGTTGATTACCACTCCATTCGTCGAATCGCGGCCGATGACAACCTGATCGCCATCCAATGAATATGTTGCGCCTGGAGTGGGACCGGAGCGCATTACAAATTGAAATTGAGCAGCCATTTCTCCTCCAAGAAATCCTAAAGTAATTACGTTTAGTGTACAGTCTCCGTGATAAAAAGTCAACCATCCCTTGACGTCATGTTAAAGCCAAATACCTCTTCAAACGCAGCAACGACGGCTTTCTTTACTGCACCCATGGCGGGTGCTTCATTCAACAAATCCGCCAAGCTGACCACCGGATATTCCATCAGGCCGCAAGCCACAATGCCATCCCAATAAGACATATCGGTGCTGACGTTCAACGCAAAGCCGTGGCGCGAGACACCGCGTGCATCGACCTTCACGCCAATTGCCGCAATCTTTGCCGGTTTATTGCGATCTTCAGGGCGACAGCGTGGGCAGCGCGAATAGACATCGGCCTGCACCCACACACCGGTCAAACCGGACATTTGGCCGGCTGCCACACCCAGATGTGCCAACGCCGCAATCAGCATTTTCTCCAGATTGCGAACGTAGCCGACATAATCTACATCAAACCTGTCAGGTCTTTCAGGCGCATCTTCAACGGCCGAAGATTCGGTTTGAGACCTGACAGGTTTCAACGGCTTTAGCGGAATCAACGGATAGCCAACAAGTTGTCCCGGCCCGTGATACGTCACATCGCCGCCGCGATCCACCCAAAGTAATTCGATTCCCTTTTCTTTTAGTTGGTCTTCATTCCAAAGCAGATTCTCGGCATGACCTTTTCTTCCAAACGTATAAACATGCGGATGTTCGAGCAGAAGCAGAGTTGCATTGCGTTTGTCCTCTGCAATTTCGGACGCATATTGTTCCTGGAGTTTCCAGGCACGTTCATATTCGATCAAGCCAAGATCAATGACATCACATTTCATACCGATAATCTGCTATTCGATTACGTTTTACGAACTTCCAAAAATTCTCCGATAAAGATTCGACTCTAGGATTCCATGCGGGTCACAACGCTTCTTCAGCGTCATGAATTTCTCGATTGTGGCATCGCCTAAAAAGGCGCGGGTTGTTGCGGGGGTCGTTTCGCTATTCTTGGCAAAATAGAATCGCCCACCAGCTTGCAGGACAATCTTGTCGAATTCCTGTAACATGTTGCCGAGTTTGGCGCGGTTGCCATCCGTGACCTTGAAATCCATCGCCAGGGAAAAACCATCCACGGCATGAGTGAGCAGAAAATTATCGGGGCGGTGACGCTTCGTTACGCCGAGATAAGATGGAAGTCCGCGTTCGAGCGAAAGTTTCAACATCTCACCCCATGCGTCTTCCGCGGTTTCCTTGGGCACGAACGATTGGTATTCGATCATGCCGCCGCGTCCGTACGAAAGTTCCCACTTCGGGACATAATCCAGCAAAAAATGAAACGCGGCATGAGACTGCATGAATTTATGACTCCGCAGACTTGCCGCATACTTCGCCGCATTGACCGTTTTCCAACCGAGATCATTCGCGAAGGGCGTCATGAAATAATGCAGGATGGATTTGGGAATGACGCCGAAGATGCGCGGCGGCAATACCTGGCTTTGCAAGCTCATCGTCTTTTGCGGGTTTGGATCTTCGCCTTCGTTCAAATAACGCGCAGCGTGGATCTGTCCGCGGCCCAAGCCTTCGCCTCCCAGCATGGCGTCCATCCAGCCCACAATGTAATCGTAGTTCGGCGCGTTATCGAGGATGTCCGTCAGGTGTTCATGCAAATTATGAGAAGGTAGTGCTGAGACTTCCATAAGCCCGGAATAGATGCGCTTCATTTGCAGTGTGATGGACGTAAAGATTCCCAACAGCCCAAATCCGCTGATCATCGTATAAAACAAATCGGGATTGTTTTGCGGCGAACAAACGACTTCCGAGCCATTTGGCAAAATAGCCGTGAATTCAATAACATGCTCACCGATCGTTCCCGCGTTGAAGTTATTCTTCCCGTGGACATTGGCAGCCAGACATCCGCCCAAGGTGGTGTACATCGTGCCGGAAACGACCGGCGGCCACCAGCCATCCAGCTCGACGCGCTGCCAAAGCTGTTCGAGCGTGAGGCCCGGCTCGGCGGTCACGCAACCCGTTTGCGGGTCCCATTTAATGAGGCGGTTCATCGCTGACATATCCAGCACGATGCCGCCGCCGTTCAATGCGGCATCGTTATAACTGCGTCCCGCGCCGCGCGCGATGACGGTAAGTCCCATTTTATTGGCAAGTTCGAATGCCTGGGCGATCTCTTCAGAACACTTGGGCTTGAGCACATAGGCCGGTGCGCGCATGGAATGCCCGAAGTTTTCGAGATTGGTAAAAGTATTATCGAGTGAAACCATTTAGAAACTCATTCTCCGAAATAGGATGGATGGAATGTTGCGGATGATAAACATGACCCAGCGCCAAAACCAGGGCGTGTAAATTTCCTGCTTACGAGCGCACATCGCCTTCCAAATATCGTCCACCGCCTTCTCCGCTGTGATGGGAAACATCACTTTTTGAGCGGCCTTCAACATATCGGTTTGGACAAAGCCCGCTTTGACGGTCAATACATTTACGCCGTGGCGCGTGAGGCGGTTCCGCAGCGCTTCGAGATAGCTGGTCAGGCCAGCTTTGGAAGCATTATAGCCCGGGTTGCCGACTCGTCCGCGCTCGCCGGCCACCGAAGAGATGCCGACAATCTGCCCGGATTTTGACGATTGGAACATCGCCGCAATCGGGTTAAGCCATGCGAACGCGCCGATCAAATTGATTTCGAGCATCTGGCGATCATGCTCTGTGTTATACTCCTCAATCGACGGCGCAAAGTTAACGCCCGCCGCATAGATTGCCAGGTCCAAACCTCCAAGATCGGAAACGATGCGGCGAAGCGAGTCAGGCGCCATTGAATAGTCGCTGACGTTGTGAACGTAGTAGCGGGCACGTCCACCGTTCTTTTGATTTATTTCATCGCATAACGAAGACAACATTTTTCCCCGACGCGCCACCAAAGCCACATCATAACCTTCGTCAGCCAGTCTCTTTGCCATTGAGGCGCCGATCCCACTCGAGGCGCCGATAAGCAAGGCGCGTTTGCGCGGCTTGAGAGGTGTTATGAAAGGAATATCAGATTGTAAAGCAGGCACATGCCCTCCAGTTTTGCAAAGTATGATGTCGTATTTGCCAATTCGATTTTATAATCTCCATTCGAAGAACACAAACCAAATGTTATTTTACACTGGATAAACCAAAAATTAAAGGTAGAAGATACCCACCATGGATACCCGCTTGGAAATCCTGAAAGAGGCGCAAAGGTCACTGGCCAAAATGGACGATCTAACACCAGAAGAACGCGATAACCTTTTACGGTTATTGAAGTCCCTCCTCGATGCGGCTGAAAATTATGATGGGAATGGCAGTCACCTTCCAAAGTTGGCCAGCGATTTGATTAACAGCGGTTCCCTCTTAATGATGCTTCAACAGCGAACTGATGAACTGGATACGCTAAAAAAGCTCAGCATCAATTTAACGTCCAGTCTCAATCTGCCCACCGTGCTGGATGCCGTGGTCACGGAAGCCATGCGCCTGGTGGAGAATGCGCGGACCGCACACATCTTTCTTCTTACCAGGGATGGAGAACTGGAATTTGGGGCAGGAATGAACAGCGCGGGCACGCGAAATCAACCTATTGCCATACCGCGCAAAGAAGGGTTGACCTATACAGTTGCACGCAGCGGGAAACCCATCGTGGTCAAGGATATGAGAAGTCACCCACTTTACCAGGGGATTCATGAAGATTGGCAAGGATCCATCATTGGGTTGCCGCTCAAATTCAATGACAATGTGGTGGGTGTAATGAATCTATCAAGATCGCTTACGGGTGATTTTCCGCCCTCCGAACTAAGGCTTCTGGGACTTTTAGCGGATCAGGCGGCAGTGGCCATCTCCAACGCCAGCCTTCACCAATTGGTCAGCACACAAGCCTACACAGATACCGTAACAGGTCTGCCAAATCGGCGCGCTTTAGATGACCGCCTCGAACAGGAAGTCTATGACGCCAAGCGGAACGGATACACATTCGCAACGATCATGATGGACTTGGACAACTTCAAGAATGTCAACGATGTATACGGTCACGCAGTTGGGGACCAGGTTCTGCGGCTGATCTCCAATTATTTGCTCACGATTCTGCGCTCGACCGATTTGCTTGTTCGGTATGGAGGGGACGAGTTTACCTTGATCCTGAGCAAAACAGACCCACCCAATGCGCGTCTGGTCATGGAAAAGGTTTTGGAAAAAGTAAATAAATTTACGTTCGATGCACCGAACGGGGCAAAAGTCAAGCTCACGCTCTCGGCAGGAATTGCTTTCTACCCGATTCACGCCCTAACCTCGTCAGACTTGCTGCGTGCCGCGGACGATGCTTTGTATCAAGCCAAGAAACAAAATCGCGGCTCCTACAAGATTGCGCGTGGATTTACGGATCAATTCTCACAAAAACAAGCAGCGGATTATTAACGCCTCTATGCCCAAGGATTGGGGTTATGATTTCATAACAACACGGAGAAGGTCAACTCATGAGTCGTAAAGTCAAAGTTATTCTTAATCCCATGGCCGACATGGGCAATGCCTGGAAAGCCGCTGACGATCTGCGTCCCATCGTCACCGAATACGGCAATGCAGATTGGAGCGGAACAGTCTATCCAACTCATGCCACCGAACTTGCCAAGCAAGCCGGAGAACAGGGCTATGACATGATCATCGCCATGGGCGGCGATGGCACGGTGCATGAGGTTGTCAACGGCATCATGCAACTTCCCGAAGAGAAACGCCCCATTCTCGGTGTTGTGCCAATCGGCTCCGGCAATGATTTTGCGCATGCCATTGGCATTCCGCTGGAATCGGATCACGCCCTCGACCACGCGCTCAAGAGCGAATCGTCCACGGTTGACCTGGGCTTGATGACCGATGAACATGGACGCAAAGAGTATTTCGACAATACCGTAGGGATTGGTTTCGATACCATCGTCACCATCCGCGCTCACAGGATACCGGTCTTGCGCGGTTTTCTCATATACCTGGCCGCCGTGCTTCAAACGATTTTCTTGAACAACCAGCCCGTCAAAATGCAAATCGAAGCGGATCATAAAAAGTGGGAACAAAGCAACCTAATGCTGACCCTCTGCAACGGTCCGCGCGAAGGAGGCGGCTTCCTGGTCGCGCCAGATGCAAAGGTGGACGACGGCATCCTCCATTACGCCATGATCGTGAACGTTGGTCGTCTCAAGATGCTTCGAATCGTTCCGGAGGTCATGAACGGCACGCACGGAAAATTCAAGGAAGTCACACTCGGCTCATGTAAGAAGATGGACATCACCGCCGATAACCCCATGTATATCCATGCCGATGGCGAAATCTATACCAGCTTTGGCAGCAATCTTCGCAAAGTCACCTTCGAGATTTTGCCGAATGCGCTGAAAGTGGTGCGCGGATAATTACCAATTACGGATTACGCTTATAATCCGTAATTGGTAATTATGCCTGATCTCTATCACTCGTTTCTCGGTCACGATCTCGGACATCTGCATATCATCGCGGAATTATGGGGCATTGAACTTGAATCGAATGAACTCGATTCTGCGATCAATGAACTCACCGCTTCTCTTCTCGACCCGGAGCGGATTGCCGATTTCGCAGATACCCTCTCCCCTCAAGCGCAGGAGGCCATCGCCGCGCTGGCAAATTCCAGCGGTCGAATCCCTTGGGCAAAATTCATCCGGCAATATGGCTTGATCCGTGAAATGGGCGCAGGCAAGCGCGACCGCGAACGCCCGCATCTTCGGCCAGCATCGACATCCGAGTATTTGTTTTATCGCGGCCTGCTGGCACGCGCTTTCTTCGACACCGATAAAGGCCCGCAAGAATTTGCATACATCCCCGAGGATTTATTCGAAATCATTCGCCACGGAGAACACGAAGCTCGCGGACAAAAAAATAAAAAGGACTCTGTGGTGAGTGAGTCTCTTGGCCGCGGTGCAACGCCCGGCGAAAAGAAATACACTCTTCCCTTCGATGACCATATCATCGACGATACCACCACACTATTAGCCGCGCTGCGCATCGGAAGAGAGATTTCTCCCGACCCCAAACTTCTTGCCCTTTTACATACCAGCGGTCTATTGAAGAAAAACGTTCCGCAAGCCGGGACCGTGAGAAAATTTCTCGAAGCCTCACGCGTCGACGCGCTAAAGATGCTCATTGACGCGTGGCAAGAATCGGAAACCTTCAATGAATTGTGGCTTATACCCGGCCTCGTCTGCGAAGGCGAATGGAAGAATCAGCCGCAGGTCACGCGCGAATTTTTGCTGAACTTGCTGGAAGCAATTCCCGGAGACAAATATTGGAATCTTGCCGCCTTCGTCGCAGATATCAAGAAAAAATATCCCGACTTCCAGCGTCCTGCCGGGGATTACGATTCATGGTTCATCAAACGCGAATCAGATGGACAATATCTACGCGGCTTCGCTTATTGGGAGCAAGTGGATGGCGCGCTGATTCGATTCTTTATTACCGATATCTTGTATTGGCTGGGAATGGCGGATTTGGCAAGCCCTGAGGAAGGAAAAGAAGTTACAGCATTCAAAACGTTGGATGTTGAAAGTTTAAAGTTAAAGGTTGAAGAAGAAAAGATAAAAATTTCTTCGCAAGGCAAGATTCTTGTCCCCAGATTTGCGCCCCGTGCAATGCGCTATCAGGTGGCGAGAT
>JBJKOR010000796.1:0-12733 GCA_046707185.1 Anaerolineales bacterium
GTGGGTTGCAAGGTTGAAGTCTGTGTTGGTTGAGCAGTTTCAGTTGACGGCGCAATTGAGGTCGGCGTTGATGAAGGCATAGCTGAACTGCACGCAGATAAGCATATAAGCAATGCGATAACGCACAAATTGAATTTCATAAAAATCCGTTTACCTTTTTGAAGGTGCGAAAGGTACAACAACTTTGGAGTCTCTTGGAATCAAATATTGAACCTTATATGCATAATATCCCCATCCTTCACGAGATATTCTTTTCCTTCCAGTCGCAGTTTGCCATTGGCTTTGGCTTCGGTCATTCCGCCGAGAGAAAGCAGATCATCGCAAGCGACCACTTCGGCACGCACAAAGCCGCGTTGAATATCGGTGTGGATTTCTCCTGATGCCTCGAGCGCACTCGCACCGCGGCGTGTTGTCCAAGCGCGCACCTCGTCTTCGCCAACCGTGAAGAACGATTGCAGTTGGAGCAAATCATACGATAGCTTAATCATTTTGCTTAAACTTAATTCTTCGATGCCGTATTCCTTCATGAAGATCGCCGCGTCGTCGGGACTCAATTGCGCGATTTCCATTTCGAGCTTGCCCATCAAAGCCACGGACGGATGATCAAGCTGCACCGTCGGCGCGGCTTGACCTTCGCCCAGATTGAACACGGTCAGAATCGGTTTGCGCGTCAACAATCCGAATGAGGCCAGTTCCTTGGCCTCGTCCGGGTTGATTTCAAGCTTGCGAAGCGGCGTGTTTTCATTGAGCGCTTCATGCAAACGCGTGAATAACGCGGTTTGGCGTTCATTGATAACTTTATCCGTGCCGCCTTTTTTTCGTTCTTCGGTCAAGCGTTCGAGTTTACGTTCGACCGCGATCAGATCGTTGAGCAGAAGTTCGCTTAACATGGTATCCACGTCGCGCTGGGCGTTCACGCTTCCGGAGGGATGCGGGACGTTTTCATCGGCGAAGGCGCGCACAACGAGAATGAAGCCATCCATTTGCGTGAGCTGATTCAACAGTTGGCCGGAAATGCCGGTTTTGGCCGCGCCCGTTTCCAGTCCCGCAATGTCCGCATACGTTACTTTGGCGTAGATGGTCTTCTTTGGTTTGAACATCGTCGAGAGCTGATCCACGCGCGGGTCGGGAACATCTACGACCGCGGTGTGAACTTCGATACGTCCCGCGCTGGCCGTGGTAGGTGTGTTCCCGCGCGTCAGCGCATTGAAGATGGTTGTTTTTCCTGATTGGGGCAATCCGATAATTCCGAGTTTCATCTTGACCTTGTCTGTGGGGTTGGTTATACTAGGTGCGTTAGCCGAAGTGGCGGAACAGGCAGACGCGCACGACTCAAAATCGTGTTCCTTCGGGATTGAGGGTTCGATTCCCTCCTTCGGCATTATATCATTCTGTATGTGTTGCGGGCGCTCGCCCGCTCGATTTCAAGCGCGAGAGTGGCTCAGCCTTCTCGCGTTTTGTGTATTATTTTAAAGTGTGAGCATTATTTATTGGATAGGACAGATGGTTATTCGACGATGTTGTTCCTTTAGAATTCGGAGAGAACCAAAATTTCATCTTTCCTGCGGAGGTCCCTGATGTCTGCAACAATGAACGATATTCTGGCAGTGATTATGGGCGGCGGACGCGGGACGCGTCTTTATCCTTTGACAAAGTTGCGCTCCAAACCGGCCGTGCCGATCGTGGGGCAATATCGGCAGATCGACATTCCGATCAGCAATTCCATCAACTCTGAGATTTACCGCGTCGCCATCCTGACGCAATTCAATTCGGTCTCCCTCCACCGCCACATTACTCAAACCTATAACTTCGACGCGTTCCATCCCGGCTGGGTGCAGATCTGGGCTGCGGAACAGACTCTCGAATCGGCGACGTGGTATCAGGGCACGGCGGATGCGGTGCGAAAGCAGTTGTTCGAAATAGAATCCACGAACGCAAATTATGTCTTGATTCTGGCGGGCGATCATCTGTATCGCATGAACTATGCGGAAATGGCTGATTTCCATTGGAAACACGATGCCGATATCACAGTGGCTGTTCACCCCGTTGAGCGCGAAGAAGCCAGGCGTTTTGGAATCCTGAAGTGCGAATCGGATGGGCACATCTCCGATTTTGTCGAGAAGCCTCAGGATGCAGAAACGCAAGACCGCTTCATCAGCCATAAAAATTCGAAGCGCCCGTTCGAAGCCTCGATGGGAATTTATTTATTCAAGACCAAAGTGTTGATCGATTTGCTCCAAAATCATCCCGACTACGATGATTTTGGAATTAACATCATTCCCGAAGCAGTACGTTCACACAAGGTTTATGGATATCACTTTGACGGTTATTGGCGCGATATAGGAACCATTAGTGCTTTTTATGATATCAATTTGGAAATGGCCTCGTCGAAACCGCCGTTCAGTTTTTATGACCCCAAGTTTCCGATCTATTCGCATGTCCGCTATTTGCCGGGAAGCATTGTGCACAACAGCCAATTGAAGGATGTGGTACTCTCCAGCGGCTGCCGGATTCAAAATGCCAAGATCATTCACTCTGTGGTCGGAGTCCGCAGCCAAATTGCATCGCGTGCGACGATCAAGGATACGATCCTCATGGGATCGGATTACTATGATCCCGGGAAACGGCCGTCCTCCATTCCCACAGGGATTGGGCCGAAATGTGATATCGAAGGGGCGATCATCGATAAGAACGTCCGGATCGGCGAGGGAGTCGTGATCCGACCGTTCCCGCAAGACGTTAATTTCGACAACGAGAAATGGTTCGTCCGCGACGGAATCGTGGTCATCCCAAAGAACGTGGAGATTCCGCCGGGAACGCAGATCGCGCCCGAAAGTTGACAGGTTTGTAAAGCAGCAAAAAGGATTTTGGCTTGACATTCCTTTTACAACCGAATAGACTTGATTTTGGTTGGGGAGTAGCCGTGGCGCTTCGTTCAAATGATGCGCCAGTGGATTGTCGTCATACCATTGGCCGAAAGGCCATCGGCAATCCATACGCCTCCTGCGTTGGCAAGACCACCACGATAGGGATTCGTGGTGGTCTTTTTTCTCCCCAAATGAGATTCACCGCGAAGTTCACGGAGATCACAGAGTCTCTATTTGTTTTTCTCGGTGCGCTCTGCCTGCACTTGGTACAGGTACAAGTGCCCTCTGTGGTGAACAAATCATGGCAAGTTTGGAATATCTGATGAAAAAAGATGAAAAGCAAACCGCTTACCATGCACTAAAAGTCGAGGAGGTTCTTCGTGATTTACAAGGGTGTGAAAATGGACTGACCTCGAAGGACGTTTCCCGGCGCTTGCGGCAATATGGGCCAAATCAATTGCAGGAAGCGCCGCGCCCCGGCTTTTGGATTACCTTATGGGAACAGCTCAACAGTTTTGTTGTCATTCTGTTGATCGTCTCATCAATCGTTTCAGCGCTGCTGGGGGAATGGATCGATGCGTTAGCCATTCTTTCGATTGTTATTTTGAATACTGTGCTGGGAATCGTTCAGGAGCGCCGCGCCGAACAAGCGCTGGCCGCCCTCAAGCAGTTGGCTGCGCCGGAAGCTCATGTTCTGCGCGACGGCCATCGCCGGACGCTTCCGGCGCGTGAGCTGGTTCCGGGTGATGTGGTTTTCCTCGAAGCCGGTAACTACGTTCCCGCCGATGTGCGCTTGTTGGAAGCGGTCAATTTGCGGATCGAAGAAGCCTCACTCACGGGCGAGTCGCTGCCTGTGGAAAAGAATGCCGCACTTGTTTTGGATCGAAACGCTCCGCTCGGCGACCGCAAGAATACGGCCTTCATGGCTACGCTGGTTTCCTATGGGCGCGGACGCGGCGTTGTGATCGGCACGGGAATGCACACGCAATTGGGTTTAATCGCCAGCATGTTGCAAAATGTCGAAGCCGAAGAAACGCCGCTGCAAAAGCGGCTCAATGGGTTGGGTCAGACTCTCAGCATCGGTACGCTCGTTCTCGTTGCCGTGGTCTTCATTCTCGAATTAATCGACGCCACCAATATCTCTTCTTTATTCTCTGGTCCCCTGATTTTTCTTCAAACATACGCCAGAGAGATTACCAATGTCTTTATCATCGCGGTCAGTCTCGCTATCGCAGCGGTGCCGGAAGGATTGCCCGCAGTTGTGACGATCAGCCTCGCGTTGGGAATGCGCGAGATGATTCAGCGCCACGCTCTGATCCGCAAGCTGGCATCCGTCGAGACGCTTGGATCGGCAACCGTGATCTGTTCCGACAAAACTGGGACCTTGACCCAGAACGAAATGACGGTCACGCGCCTATGGGTGGACGGTCAAACCATCGATGTTAGCGGCAAAGGATATTCATCGAGAGGTAATTTCTTCGTTAGCAATAAAAAGATTCGGTGGAACAAATACCCGGCTGTTCGCACTATCTTATGGCTGGGCATTCTGAACAACGACGCGCAGATCGAACCCGTCAAAGGTTCCAGACATTCGTATCGTGTTGTTGGCGACCCGACCGAAGCCGCGTTGTTGGTCGCCGCGGCCAAAGCTGGCGAGGCTTATATGGTTGTGGATCGCGAACGGACATCGTATCCGCGCCTCGATGAAATCCCGTTCGATTCCGAACGGAAACACATGGTGACGTTCCACTTGGTCGAGAATCCACAAGCCGATGATTTCTCGCATTATTACGACGACTCCATGCGCGGCCGAAAATTTCTCGCTATCAAAGGCGCACCGGAGGTTGTCCTCCCGCTATGCAAATCCTATCAAGCACTGAACGACGAGCCGCTCACACTCGACAAAGATGTCGTGAAGAAAATCTATCAAGCCAACGATGTCATGACGCGTGACTCGTTAAGAGTCATCGCACTGGCTTATCGCGATGTCGGGAAAAAGAACACGGCATTGGGCACGCTGGAGAAGAATCTGGTTTTTGCGGGATTGGTCGGGATGATGGACCCGGCGCGCGGTGAAGTAAAGCCTGCAATCCAAAAAGCGCGCGCAGCGGGGATTCGCACGATCATGATTACGGGCGATTATCCGAATACGGCCCATGCCATTGCCGCGCAGATCGGTTTGATGCGCCGTGAAGATCAGGTGCTGACAGGTGCCGAGCTTGATGGATTGGACGATGCCCAGCTTCGTGATGCAATGAAGCAGACGCGTGTGTTCGCGCGCGTCTCGCCGCAGCACAAATTGCGAATCGTAGATGCATTGCAAGCGAACGGTGAAGTGGTGGCGATGACCGGCGATGGTGTCAACGACGCACCTGCCATCAAGCGCGCCGATATTGGCGTGGCCATGGGAATCACGGGCACAGATGTCGCGAAGGAAACTGCCGACATGGTGTTGACCGACGATAACTATGCCAGTATTGTTTCCGCAGTCGAGCAGGGACGCATTATCTATAACAACATCCGCAAATTTGTTTTCTTTTTGTTGTCATCCAATGTGGCTGAGATCATGGTGATTTTCCTGGCAGCTTTGGCCGGCTTACCAACTCCTCTGACCGCCATTCAATTGCTTTGGTTGAATCTCATTACGGATGGCGCACCGGCACTGGCGTTGGCTATGGAAAAAGGCGATCCCGATATTATGTCACGCAGGCCGCGTGCCAAAACAGAATCGATTATCAATCAAAGGATGGGAATGGGTATCACGATCCAGACCATCGCACAAACCAGTGCGGTGCTGCTTGCGTTTGCATTGGGCTTGTTCTGGTACATTCAGGCGCACGCACAAATTCCAGCCGGTATCAATCCGCTGATGGTTCTGCTGCATTACGATTGGCGCGGAGCGAATGTTCAAACTGCGGAAACGATGGCCTTCGTCACGTTGTCGTTGTGCGAACTCTTCCGCGCCTATACTGTTCGTTCGGAACGCGCCGCATTATTTCAAATTGGCGTTTTCTCGAATCTCTATATGCAATTGGCGGTTGGTTCCTCCATTTTATTGTTGCTGGCAGCATGTGCCATCCCGTTCCTGCAAACGATCTTCAATACACATTTTCTTGCATGGAACGAATGGTTGCTTGTATTGGGATTGTCGCTGATTCCTGCCACTTCGGAAGAGATTACGAAATTCTTTTTGCGGATGAAAAAGAATTGATTGTAAGGGCGCAGCGGAACCTGAAACGAGTTGGACGATTAACCGTCCTGCTGCATCCCTACGGTTTGATTGAAAACGTTTTCCTGTGGATCTCAGAATATCCCAACCGCTTCAGTGCCCGACGATGGAGCAGCGTGCCGTACCCTTTATGTTTTCCAAGCCCATAACTTGGATATTGCAAATCAAGTTCACGCATCAAGGCATCACGCGTTGTTTTTGCCAATATCGAGGCAGCAGCGATGCTCAAACATTTTGCATCACCTTTGACAATTGATGTTTGGGGAATATCCAATTCGGGAAGCTCGAGGCGAAAGTCAGTGAGAAGATAGGAAGGAAAAAGGGAAAGAGATTCGAGCGCGCGCAGCGCGGCCAAACGTGTTGCCGGAACAATCCCAAGAGAGTCGATTTCATCGGAGGATGCAAAACCTATTCCCCATGTTAATGCCAGTTCCTTGATGCGCGGCGCCAGCTGATCACGTTTCAGCGGAGTCAACTGTTTGGAATCGCGCACGCCGCCCAATATCGGGAGAAGATGCGGCTTATTCGGCAGGATGACCGCGCCCACAGCGACGGGGCCAGCCAGAGCGCCGCGTCCGGCTTCGTCCATGCCCGCAATATACGTTAAACCATTCTTCCAGAGTCTATGTTCGTACGAAAGGTTAGGTTTGGTTCGCATCGTAGATTCCCCGCCGCGCGTTACGATGGATTTGAAAAATATCCTGGATCATGCGGATGGCATCGCTCAGGGCATTGACCTTGCTCTCGGAACGGTAATACCAATCGATGGGAATTTCGCGGATGTGATAGCCATGCCGCCGGGCGATGAAAAGTAACTCGATATCGAACGACCAGCCCATCAGAGTCTGGCGCTTGAACAGATCGCCGGCGGCCTCGGCGCGAAAACATTTAAAGCCGCATTGTGTATCGTGCAACCCCGGCAGGATCAGGAGACGAATAATAAGGTTGATGGCCCGTCCACCCAGGTGACGGTAACGCGGCTCGTTATAGCGCACCGCGCCGGGCGCTTCACGCGAGGCAATGACAACATCGAAGTTGACAACTTCGGGCGACAGGAATTTGCTGACTTCCTGAATGGGCATCGATAGGTCTGCATCGCACATCAGGCGATATTCACCGCGGGCTTCCAGCATTCCACGTTGAACGGCCAATCCCTTGCCGCGCCCCTCGGCACGTATCACGCGCAGATTTTTGTATTGGCTGGCAAAACTTTGTGCAGTTTCGTAAGTCCGGTCAGTGCTGCCGTTTTCAATGACCAAAACTTCGGCTTCGTAGTCCTGCTTATCAAGAAAGGCAAAAACCTGTTCCAAGGTAGGGGGAAGACGTTTTTCTTCGTTATGAGCTGGAATAACGATGGATAGGAGGAGCTTGTTCAAAGCGGCGAATAATCACTTTACGAAGAAGATGAGATACCCGAACCCGGCGACGATGCATAACTCAATCAGTGCAATAAATCCTAGAACTATCCATTGCAAAGGACTCATCCTTCGCCGTTTAACGGCGGGAGGCGGCAAAGGCTGGGCCGGATTCGGCTCGCGTAAATTTTGGGGAACGTCCATTGGCTGGGACCCGAATTCGTCCTGCAAAGCAAAATCCAATTCAGATGGGTTGAGAGGCTGTTCTTGATCAGTTGCATTGAAGATGGCATGGACACGCTCTGCCGCATCAGATGGAGGAGCGGCGGGTACGTTGTCTGCGGCTGGAGGTGTAACCGCTTGAGGTGCAGGTTCTGCGATTGTCTTCGGGTTGACAATCCGTTCGGCCAGATCGTAAATATCGACGCGTAAGTTTGGCGGAGACTGAATCAGCGAGGCTGCAAATTGTTTGATGGCATCGCTTTGCACGACGCGCACGATAGGGCGCATCGAGTCGATGTGCATTCCCGGATTGACCGAGATCAAAACCGGTTCGACCGCTGCGGATAAGGATATTTTTCGGGAATGCAGATAACGTTCCAGGTTCTTTGCCAGTCCGGCTGTGACTCGCATCAGGTTGGTCTGCGCTGGGCGCGGCCTGTCGTTTTTGATTTCGTTCCACTGATCCCCCTTGGCCTCGTATTGTCCGCGCAGGTTGGTTACATAGATAAGATACACACCGCATTGCCCGATCAGAATCATCGAACCGACCAATTCAAGATTGGGCAGCGTCAGGTTGCGGATCAATACAAACCCCTTTTCGAAAAGCCGGTTGAACTGATCGACGACAATTTTTTGCGCTTCAACTTCCGCATACCAGGAGGAACCATACTTCAATGTTCCCTGCATACGATCCAGGAAACTGATTTCGCCTTTTTCGTTTTGGAAGGGAGTCTTATCAATGATTTTCATGTTGAATTTCGCTCGAACAGACTAGAACAGAGGAACGCCTTCGAGTTCGTCGCGTTCCGATCGGTCGCGCGTCGTGATGATCCGTTCATTATCCTGACCCAGCAGTTTTACCGACTTACCAAGCTCAAATGTGCTCGCCAGGAATTCTTTGCGCTGACCAACAACAAAACGTTTGCCCTGCTTGAGGCGTTCGATCAACACTTTGCGGCTGAGCAGGACGCGGTCCGAAAATGTAGCGCCGCGCCGTTCGTAGGCGCGCACCTCATCGATTTTTCCGCTCTTGTAGCGAACAGCTTCTATTACGCCATCGAACTTGTTCATCAATTCTCCATGCCGATTCTAACACAAAGCCACTTTTCACCGGGAAAATTCGACTTGGCGATTGGGATTTGCTAGTACCGATGCGGGATAACGGCGGATCGTTCCGGATGTTATAATCGCTAATGTCGATTGGGTTTTGTGCTTCAATGATTTTGATTGGAGCATTATTTGGCACAAGTAAGGTTTATCGGATAACATTATGGTGAAGATCAAGTCTTTTCTCGGCACCAGGAAAAATCAGATCTATATTGGGTCAGCGCTCGTTCTTATACTCATCGTCGGCGTGGCTATTAAATCCCTAAGTTCACCGAAATCCAGTGAAGTTCCCGCCGCCACGCCTGAGCCGGAATTAACGGCCACGATAAAAGAGACGCAAGGCGATGTGACCATGAAACAGCCGGGCCAAACGGAATTTTCCACCGCCGGTGTCGGCGACATCCTACAGCTTCACGGACAATTGCAAACGGCATCCTCCAGCACGGCGCGGCTCGACCTGCCGTCGGGTACCATTATCCGGGTTGCGCCTTCCAGTTTGTTCACGCTGGAAGACAACCGGCAAACCGCAGGCGGATTGACTACCACCTTGCACCTGATCGTTGGCCAGGTCTTTATCATCCTGAAAGGCGGCTCTTTGGATATCCAGGTTCCAAGCGGCGTGGCTTCTGTCCGCGGTTCCTTCATGTCAGCACTGATCTACCCGCCCACGAGTAAGATATTTGTCGAATGTCTCGAAGGACATTGTGCGGCCAGCAATGCTGCCGGGCAGCTCGATCTTACCAACGGACAGAAAGGCATCCTGATTTATTCAGGCACTGGCAGCGACCAATCACCGCAGTTGACGCAGATGAACCAGAACGATTATGCGAGCTGGCTGGCAATCAGCCCCGAGTCGCAGAGCATCATCAATGGAAATGGACTCAATCCAAATGGAGGCGGGGGCGGCTCGAACTGTCAGCCGTCTCGTAACCATCCCTGCCCATAGAAAGTTGGTTAGCCATTGTTCAACGGTTTATAAAAGATCAGACGCCGCCATAGCAAACTTGAAATAGCGGTGTCTGATTTTTTGTCGGGGTGCCGGGATTTGCGAAGTCCTCGCTAGAGGGAACCCTGGACCTTGGCGCCATAGGTGCCACGCGCTAGCCGGGTGATGCAATGTCAATATCAGATAGATAACGGCCAATGCCACGAGCTTTGATCTTCTGCTCCTGTAAAATTGCTTCCGAACGTGTTTGAAAAGACTCAGTATGGATTAATTTCCACGGAATACCAAAGCGGGTTGAAGTTGATTTTCCCGCATTATGCTCATGCAAGCGCCTCTCTACATTTTCCGTGGAGCCGACGTAATACCGTTTAGTGCATTGGCTGTGAAGAATATAAATATAAAACACAAGTCGGGGTGCCGGGATTTGAACCCGGGACCTCTTGCTCCCAAAGCAAGCGCGCTAGCCATCTGCGCTACACCCCGAATATTCAATTTAGCCAGCGACCTTGGCGCTATAAGCGCCACGCACTAGCCACCGGAGTTTACCCCGCCTTGCGGGACTACACCCCGAATGCGGTGCGAGTATAATGCGAAGGATTACCTCCCGTCAATATGAAACGTTTCCACTTTTTTCTTGTTCTTGCGCTTCTTTCTGGACTTTGTGCTTGTTCAACGTCAAATGAAATAGATCCAACGCCTTCAGCGGTTCCGCCTACCCGTACGCCGAGGCCCACTCCAACTGCCTCGCGCGTCCCTCCCACGCCAACCGCGACTCCGTTAACCTGCTTGAGTCAGCCACCGCGCGTCGATAGCGGCGAGATCGACACCACCAAACCGCCTCAGCTCTTCATGATCTATCTGCCTCCGTGCTACAACGTCAACACGGATCAGCGCTACCCGGTCCTATATTTACTGCACGGTCAAACTTATACGGACGCTCAATGGGTGCGCTTGGGCGCGCCCAAGGATGCCAATCAATTGATTCTCTCAGGCCAGGCTCCGCCGTTCATCATTGTCTTCCCAGACGACCGATATTGGAATCTCGCGACCGAAACCGGCTTCGGAGATCGGATCGTCAATGTGATCATTCCATATATCGATTCCAATTACCGGACTATACCGGATCGTCAGCATCGTGCCATTGGCGGACTATCGCTTGGCGGCGGCTGGGCGATTCATCTTGGTTTGACGCATTACGATTTATTCAGTGCGATGGGTCTGCATTCCCCGGCGATCCGTATCGAGGACGGGCCTTATATCGAGGATTGGATCAAAGCCATTCCTGCCGCATCGTTACCCCGCATCTGGATCGATGCGGGCGATCGGGACAAAGGTCTGGGCGACATCTTGCAATTCGAAAGTCTGCTGAGTCTTTATCAAGTCCCACATGAATGGCACATGTATACCGGCGATCACAGCGAGGCTTATTGGGGCGCACATGTGATGGAATATCTGCGTTGGTATGTGGAAGGCTGGACGGAAGCAAATGCCACCCCACAACCAAGCCTTCAACCTGCGCCTTTTGATTGATATAATTTGAACATGTCTCTCTCACAACAGGAAGTTGAACACATTGCAAAGTTGGCGCGCCTTGAGCTGGGTGATGAGAAAAAAGAACTCTATCGCGAACAGCTTTCGGCGATTCTCGATTACATGGCAAAACTGCGCGAACTGGATACCCAAGATGTGCCTCCCACGGCGGGCGGCGGATTAGCGGAAATGATTTTGCGCACCGATAAGTCGCACCCGGGCTTTTCCACGGATGAATTGCTCAAGAACGCATCCAAAATGGAAGACGATCAATTCAAGATTCCGCCGGTATTTGAATAGACCGTAGACGGTGGACGAAAGACGGCCTTCGGTCTACTGTCCACGGTCATAAAATTATGACTGAACTTACCAACCTCACCCTCATCGAAATGAAATCCATGCTTGCCAAAGGCGAAATATCCAGCCGCGAGTTAACGCAAGCCGCGCTGGATCGAATTTCGAAACTGGATTCATCGCTGCATGCCTTTCTGCATATCGCACCTGAATCCGCGTTGAAGCAAGCCGATGAAGCCGACCGTCAACGCTCAACAGTCACCGGTGGACCATTGTTGGGAATCCCGATTGCCATCAAAGATGTGTTGATGGTCGAAGGGCTGCCTTGCACCTGCGGCTCGAAGATTCTCGAAGATTTTATTGCGCCTTATACTGCCACGTCGGTTCGACGCTTGAAGGAAGCGGGAGCGATCATCGTCGGCAAGACCAACACCGATGAATTCGCGATGGGTTCCTCCACGGAAAACTCCGCCTATGGTGTAACGCATAATCCGTGGGATGTGAGGCGCGTTCCCGGCGGATCATCCGGCGGAAGTGCGACGGCCATTGCCGCGCGATACGTTCCCGCTGCTCTCGGAACGGATACCGGCGGCTCGGTTCGACAGCCCGCCTCGTTTTGCGGCGTGACCGGACTCAAGACTACCTATGGACGCGTCTCGCGTTATGGATTAGTGGCATTGGGTTCGTCGCTGGATACGGTCGGCGTGCTGGGTCGAACGGCTGAAGATGTAGCAACGATTTTTTCGATCATGGCGGGACGCGATGGAAAAGATGCGACCTCGGTTGATGTGCCGATTCCAGCCATTGATCTTGTAGGGGCGCAACATGTTGCGCCCCTACGCGGATTAAGAGTCGGCGTGCCGAAAGAATATTTCATCAAAGGCATCCAGCCTGAAGTCGAGGAAAAGACGCGGGCGGCCATCGAAACGTTAAAGAGTCTCGGCGCAGAAATCCACGAGATCAGTCTGCTGCATACCGAATACGCCTTGCCGGTCTATTACATCATCGCGCCTGCCGAAGCGTCGGCAAATCTGGCGCGGTATGACGGCATCCGCTACGGGCCGCGCGTGGATGCGGATAATCTTTGGGATGTGTTCTTCAAGACGCGCGGCCAGAAATTTGGTGCGGAAGTCGAGCGCCGAATCATGATCGGCACGTACGCGTTATCGGCCGGATATTACGA
>JBJKOR010000797.1:0-11856 GCA_046707185.1 Anaerolineales bacterium
GATGAAGTTGTCGAAGGTTTTCTGCGCGTGCTCGAAAGAGTCCGCGAAGATGATGTAACCTGCAAAGAAGTCTTCGATCAACTGGACGAATATGTGGAAAAAGAAGCCGAAGGCAAGGATGTAGGCCAGTTAATGCCTTTGCTGCGTGAACACTTTGATATCTGTTCGCATTGCAGCGATGAATACGAGGCACTTCTGGATGTGATCGAGCAGTCTTCAAAAAACTAAACAAGAGCAAGCCAATTGGCTTGCTCTTGTCTTTTTAATCACTTATGAAATAACTTCTCTCCGGCGCGAATTGGGACCTTCAGCCGGTTTTCGAACGGCGTCAGCGGACAAGACCAATTTTCGTTGTAGGCACAATACGGATTGTAGGCCATATTGAAATCGATCACGAAGCGGCCGCCGGGTAACGGTTCCGGTTCCAAATAACGACCCGCAGGATAGGTTTCTTTTCCAGCCAGCGAATCGACAAAAGGCAGGAAGAACCCGTTTGGGCCTTCATAAATCGTTAGTTCGGCCTCCTGGTCGTCGACGTGGAAATGGAATCGGCTGTGGCGAAAATAAATTTGGATGTCGCCGGTCGAAGTCCGGATTTCGACGCGCTCTTTGTTCGGGAACTCATCAGCCGTGATCTCAAGTCGCAAATCCGGATTTTCCGGGAAATAATCCAAACCTTTGAATTCGCTTCGCTGCTCGCGGGCCAACGGGCTTTGCGGATCGCGCCCAAAGAAATCATCCTTCTCGGCGCGGAAAGTTTCCAATTCATTCATGCTTCCTCCAATTCAGGATATTCCATAGACAGCCGGGAGCAAAAATTCCTTACACCGCCCCTTGCTATTTCAGTTATCTTATGCTATGTATTGATGTCAGCAACCATGGAAGCCAAACAAAAAACCGTGATGATCGTGGAGGACGAACCTGACGCTGCCGAGCTATTTGCAGAGATGATGCGCGTCAGCGGCTTTCACGTGCTCAAAGCTTCGGCGAGCACACCCGCCATGAGGATCATTGCCCAGCAAAAACCGGATGTGGTCATCCTCGATATCATGATGCCCGATATTTCAGGTCTGGAGATCCTGCACTTCATGCGACGCGAAACGACTCTGGCAAAAATCCCGGTGGTGGTGGTATCAGCCAAAGGCATGCCATCCGATATCCGCGACGGGCTGAGCGCTGGCGCATCCGTTTATCTCACCAAGCCGGTTGGCTTCGAAGATTTGAAGAATGCCGTTGAGCGCGCAATGAGGGATTCATAAACTACATGGGTCTTTTGCGCACATTCATCGCCGTGGAAATTCCATCCACACTCCAAAATGCAATTTATGAATCGACAGCCAACCTGCGAAAAACGCTCGGCAATAACCTGATTCGATGGGTTCCATCACACAACATTCATTTGACATTGAAATTTGTGGGGGACGTCTCGTTGGCCAGCCTCGGCCTGCTCAAAGACATGCTGACCGTCGAGGCCGCACAGCATCCCTGTTTTGAAATGCAAGCGGAAGGCCTCGGCTCATTTCCAAACTCGCGGCGGCCGCGCGTGATCTGGATCGGACTCCACGCCCCGGCCGCGCTCGAATCACTCCAGCACGGCATCGAATCCGCCTCGGCGCGTTTGGGCTATGAGACCGAAGAAAAAAGTTTCTCGCCGCATTTGACGATTGGCCGTGTCAAACAAAATTTATCTTCACCGGAAACGCAGCGCATACGCGCCGCCTTGGAGGCGACAAAAATCGGCCGGCTGGGCGTGGTGCACGTGGATGCCGCACATTTATTCAAAAGCGAGCTGCGGCCCAACGGCTCCGTGTACACCAAATTATTTTCCGCACCGATTGGAAAAGCATCATGATGTCATTGCGAGGAGCGTAGCGACGTGGCAATCTCAAATAACTTTAACACAATCCATTGTATCGGCCGGAGATTGCTTGCCAAAAGCATCGCCTGCGGCGTACTGCGCGAGCTGCGCGGTCACTTTGCCCGCAATGCCATGCAAACAATGAGGTGAAATCTGAACACACTCGACCTGGCCCATACCATTGTCAATTCGCTGGAGGACAAAAAAGGCGAAGATATTCTTCTGCTTGATATTCAAAAAATTGCATCCTTTACCGATTACTTCGTCCTGTGTACCGGCACCAGCGACCGCATGTTGGACGCGCTGGCGGATGCGACGTTGGAATCCGTGCGCACATCGCATCGCAAAAAAGGCAAAAAACAAGGCAACGCCCGCGAGGGTTGGATCGTGGTGGATTACGGCGATGTGGTTGTCCATCTATTCTCGCCCGATCAACGCGAATATTACAACCTGGAAGAACTTTGGGAAGAAGGCAAAGTACTGTTGAGGGTGCAATAAAAATAACTTCGCAAAGCTGTTTACCGCAGCTTTGAAAAATCTTACAGGCAACTTTCGAGCTTATGGCGGGTTATTATCAGCAAGATTATAATAACGCATCCTAAACATCCAAAGGGAAGCTCATGACAGACACCCAAACCTTCGTCCGCCCTCCCCTCTCCACGTTCAGACAAATCTTATTGAGCTTTTTCTGGTTCTCGACCAACATGATGTGGGCAGCCACCCTGCTCATCACCATGCCCTATCAAGTCAAGGCCGCGGTTGGAGACACCGCCAAAGGCACAAACCTGGGCCTTGTGCTCGCCATCGGCGCGTTGATCTCGCTGGTGGCCGCACCGGTTTTCGGCGGGCTGTCCGACCGGATCAAGCTTCCCGGCGGCAGGCGCAAACTTTGGGTCGTGATCGGAACGGTTGGGAATGTCTTCGGTTTGGTTGGGATGGCTTACTTGATCCAGCCGAATCATCCTGAAACAGTCCCCATTTGGACGGCCACTTTTTTGGTCGTCGAATTATTCAACAACGTTGCCACCGGACCCTACACAGCGCTAATCCCCGATCTCGTCTCCCCGGAACAACGCGGTTCCGCTTCCGGCTGGATGGGATTGATGACGCTCTTGGGAAATTTTGCGGGCGGAGTCATGGGCCTGCTCGTTGATCCATTAGGGATGCCTGCGATTTATTTCATCCTGATTGGCGTAATGATTTTGGGTGCGGCTGTTACCTGGTTTGGCGTCAAAGAACTGGAAGTTCCGCATGAAGTCCCGCCCTTCAAATTGGGTGAATTCATGCGCGGCTTGCTCGAGCCGTTCAAAACTTCCGATTTTACGTGGGTGTTGATGACACGCCTGCTGGTGATGATGGGCATTTCGATTGTGCAGGAGTTCATCCAATATTATATGGGTGATGTGATCGGTGCGCCGTTCATCCTGGCCGGGTTCGGTAAAGTTGCAGATACGGCAGAAGCGGCAGTCTCCTTCTTCATCCCGGCGCTGCTCATTGGAGCCGTGATCACAACGCTGATTGCGGGCGTGCTATCCGACAAATACGGACGCAAGAAAATGGTGTATCTCTCCGGTGCATTGATGGGAATCGTTTGTTTCGTTTTTGTTTTCACCCATTCATTTACAATAGCTGTTCTAATGGGTGTTGTCTTCGGATTGGGGTATGGCGCCTACACGAGTGTGGATTGGGCTTTGGTGTCGGACGTGCTGCCATCGATTGATGATTACGCCAAGGACATGGGCATTTGGCACGTCGCGGATGTCCTGCCGCAAATCGTGGCCGGATCAATTGCCGGAGTTCTGCTCGACAACTTCCAGCGCATCGGTGCAGCCAACCATATTCAAAACCTGGGATATACCGTTATATTTATGATGTCCGTGGTATTCTTCCTGCTCGGCACGGTTTTTGTGGCAAAAATCAAAGGTGCACGCTAAACGCTTTTCAAATCATCTTGAAAGAAAATCCCGCAAATGAAATCTTTGCGGGATTTTTTATCCTTGCATTCGATCTTACTTTTCAAAGATCCAACGATCCACTTCCCGCTGCCAATCCACCAATTCTTCCTTCTTAAACCATAACGCGACTTCCTTCTCGGCATTGGCTAGTTCGTCGGATGCATGGGTCAAATTCCGGCCCACTTCGAGGGCAAAGTCGTGTCGAAGCGTTCCCGGTGCGGCCTCGGTCGGACGCGTCGCGCCCATCGTCTGACGGACAGCGGCCACCGCGTTGGGGCCTTCCCACACCATCGCCATCACCGGTGCAGATGTAATGTAACTAATCAATCCGTCATAAAAGGGTTTGCCCTTGTGAATGGCATAATGCGTCTCCGCCAATTGCTTGCTGACGTTCATGAATTTTGCGGCAACCAGCCGAAGTCCACGGCGTTCGAGGCGGGAGATCACCTCGCCCACAAGCCCGCGTTGGACTCCATCTGGTTTAACGAGTACGAGCGTCCGTTCCATTTGATTATATTCTCCATGGTTTCAAAATTACGGGGCGACTTTTCGGTCGCCCCGTTTGGTTATCGAAGCAATTCTTCGGCTTTGGTGTATGCGTCCAATGCTTCCTGTAAACGATTGGATCGCATGTAGGCATCGCCGAGCGCCTGCCACAGCGGGACTTCCACAGGATAGCGGTCCAACGCCTCACGCAGGTCGCGAATGATCTCATCCAAAGACTTTCCCTTGCGAATCAATTTGACATACACATCAAGCGCCGCGCCGATATTTCCGCGCTCCATTTCAGATTGGGCACTCTCAAGCGAGACCGCGCTTTCCAATTTTCGTGATTTTGGCGCGCGCGGTGCGCTTCGCCGCGGGGGCCGCGGTTGTTCCACCTCGATGCTTATTTCACGGCGAGTGGTTTTGGCAGACGCGGGAGACTCAGCCGGAGGCTTTGTCACAGGTTCAGGCACCACGTTCTCAGGCACGGAGCTTTCTTCGGTTGGGGCGTTTTCAGGCGTAACGTTTTCTGACTGAGCTTCATAGCCAGCAGAATGCCACTCATCCGGTTGAGTCGGTTCGGCAGCCTGCGGTTCCGATTCATTCGCCAGCCAGGCCGGTAATTCCTCCGCAGACTCGGACGGCCCGGCAGCCGGATGAGTCTGCTCTTCTCCCTTATCCAAAGATGCCAGCCAATCTTCTAAATTAACTTGAGGCGCTGCATTGGAAGTTTCCGCGGCCGCGGCGACAGGTTCTTCCGGTTCATTCGAAGTCTGCGGCGAAACGTTTTCATCCGAAACACCGCTCATCCAATCGGAAAGTTCCGGTTCAGTTGGAGCAGTTTGCTCCTCCGGCTCTTCCGGTTTTGGCGCTTCAATTTTATTTTCTGCCTCTCTGGCTTCAAGGTCGCGAAGCCATACACCAGTCTGATCATCCGAAGACAGAGACGTTTCTTCAACAGGTTGCTCAGTCGTCGAAGGAGGCTCCGAAAGCGATTTGGCTTTGTCCACCCACTCCGGAGCGGTATCCGTACGCGCGTTGGGATCCGTTACCAATTCCTCCGGTTTCGCGCCATGCTTGGCTGCCAGGCTTTCGAGCCAAGCCATGGCATCATCCTGCTCCTGTGTACTTTTACCGAGTCCGCCCAGAGAATCATCGGGTTGAACAGGCTGTGGTTCGGCAGGCGCAGGGGCTGGAGGTTTGACATCAGCAGGAGGTTGAGAAACGGGTTGCGCCTGGTCGGAGGTTATCAACCGTTCTTGAGCTTCATCGGGCGGTTTCAACCAATCCGGAATTTCTTCCTCTTTCGCAACAGAAGATGCCGCTTCGGCGGCAGGCTGAACTGGTTCTGGTGGTTGAGAAATTTCAGCGACGGGTTCGATTGGCGCAGTGCCAACGGGAGATTGCGACTTCTCTACTGGCTGAGGAGTTTCTACAGCCTTCGATTCTGAAGGTGCCGGAGAAGCGGATTGCTCACCACCAAGCTGTTTCACCCAATCTGGAATATCCGCAGCGGCAGGAGTCGATTCAGGCGACTCTTCCTCCGCCACCGGCGCCATGGCTTTTACCCAGTCCGGTAGATCGGCTTGGACAGCAGGAGGCGCTTCAGGCGATTGATTTGCAGAGGTTGATTGTTTCTCTTCGGCCTGTCCCGTCGATTCACCCCATCCGGCTTGACGCATAAACTCAGGGATTTGATCCGAATCTTCGGAAGCGGGAGCCGGTTCCGGCGTTGGAGAAGAAGCGGGTGCCATCGCCTTCTTAAGCCAATCCGGTTCTTCCGATGTAGAAGCTGAAGTTGCAGCCGTATCTGTTGGAAGCGCAATCGCTAAACCGCTCTTCCAATCCTGGCCGGTATCTGCTACCGGCGCCTTGCCCTGATATTCAAGTTGCTCCACACTGACCGCGGCATCGGCAACTTGATCGACCTGAAAGACCGAATCCTGTACAAAGGCGGTATAAGGTTCCAATTCGATGATACGCTGGCGATAAACCTGCGTCGATTCGGCACGCTGCGTGCTGGGCAAAATCTCCACCAGCACACGGTTGGCATCCAAACAATATGGATATTTCTTGAGAAGTTGGGAGCAGGCATCGGTCGCTTCCGTTTTCTGCCCCATACGGAAATATGCTTTGGCAAGCAATACCTGCATATCGACCCGCTGAGAATCGGTTGCAAGCACATCCTGGATTTCAGAAACAGCCTGGGCATATAACTCGCCCTGAACGTACATATGCGCCAATGCACCGCGCGTCAAGCGGATTTTTGGCGGCTCAACACCGTCGCGGCGGCCATACAATCTTTGCAATTCGCCCAAAATCGCGGAGTTGGACGGTTGAACTTCAAAGGCACGCTCCATATGCCAGATGGCATCATCGAGCTTGTCCTGTTCATCGGCGATGATGCTCAAGCCAACATTGGACACGAAGTCGTCCGGCACGGACATCAGCACACGCTGGAAAATATCCACCGCGTCATCGTACCGTTTAGCTTCCAGGCTTGCCTTGCCAAGCAGGCGATACGCTTCGAGATATTTGGGAAATGTTCGGAGAATGTGGCGGCAATGCGCGATCGCTTCAATATGCTGACCATTTTGGATTCGGTTCTCGATTAAACGGTTATAGTTTCGCAGGGAAATTTTCGCCATCTCTTTACTCCATCCCAAGTATGCCCTAATCTTAAAGATTCCGCAAGCCTACACGCCACGAAAATCGTAAAAAAGCGGCAAAGGATCGACTTGAACATCACTAAATCCGTGTGCAGCCAGGACGCGCTGGCGGGCTTCAACCAATTTCTTCTCATCATTCGCATGAATGGCAAATAACGGCTTGCCCTTTTCGATCTTATCTCCCACTTTGTGATGAACGATAAAGCCCACGGCGTGATCCACGGAATCGGTCTTTTTCGCGCGTCCTGCACCCAGCCCCACTGAAGCTTCGCCCACGCTGCGCGCGTCGACTTGGGCCAGCCAGCCGCTTCGAGGCGCCTCGACCACCTCCACGAATTTCGCGCGCGGCAACCTATCGGGATGATCCACATACGAGACATCACCACCCTGAGCTTGTACAAGAACACGGAACTTCTCAAAAGCACTTCCATCTGCAATGGCTTTCTCAGCCATGGCGCGGCCTTCGTCCAAATCCTTAGCGCGTTTACCGACCACCAACATGTGCGCGCTGACGTGTAAACAATGTTCACGAAAATCAGCCGGGCCGGCGCCTTGGAGCGTATCCATCGCTTCGACGACTTCCAACGCATTACCAACCGCCTGTCCAAGCGGCTGGTTCATATCGGACAAAAGACAAATCGTCTTGCGTCCGGCAAGATCGCCGATCTTTATCATCAAATCGGATAGTTCACGCGCCATCGCGAGCGTTTCCATGAAGGCGCCTTTGCCCACTTTGACATCCAACACAATTGCGTTGGCACCGGCCGCAATCTTCTTGCTCATGATGGAGGATGCGATCAGCGGAATGGAAGGAACAGTTCCGGTCACGTCACGCAGCGCATACAGTTTTCCGTCCGCGGGCGCCAGGTCGAGGGATTGACCCGTGAGCACAATGCCTTTTTCCTTGAGCTGCTTCTTGAATTCATCGGTGTTCAAATCGACGCGATAGCCGGGGATGGATTCCATTTTATCGAGCGTGCCGCCGCTAAAGCCGAGTCCGCGACCGGACATCTTCCCAACCGGCAGGCCGCATGCTGCAACGGTCGGTAAAACTGTCAGCGTGGTTTTATCACCCACGCCGCCGGAGGAATGCTTATCGACCGCGATATCCACCACGCCGCTCAAATCGAGGATGCGGCCCGAAAGGACCATTGCCAAAGTCAGATCGGTGGTCTCTTGTGGAGTCATGCCGTTCAACAAAACCGCCATCGCCCAGGCCGAGACTTGATAATCGGGTATCTCACCTTTGACAAAGCCCTGCACAAAGAAGTTGATTTCCGCTTCGGTCAATTCGCCGTGGTCACGTTTTTTGATGATGATATCGGCAGCGCGCATGTACATCTCCTTGTGCCATTATTTTAATCGGTTTTCATAAAAGCGCGAATAAGAAAGCTTATTTTTACCTCGCCCAAGTTCTCCCAAGTACGCGTGTACGCAATATTGAACTTTACAATTTCCTGTGCTATTATGTAATCAGAAAATCAAATTAGACCAAGTTTCGACATCGCCGGGTTTAATTTCATTAATGACTTGCGAACAAACAAGCGAATCCATGATCCTTGGATTCGCTTGCTGCTTAATCGGCAGCACTTCAACGCAGAAATAGCGGAAGTTTCTAAATAAGGAAGTGTCAAATGATAAAATTGAAGACTACACCAATCATATTAATTCTTCTGTGTTCGATTCTTGTAAATTCATGCGGGGGTACATTGCCGAAATCAGAAGAATATATAAATCTCCATCCCATATGGGATCAGACGTTTCCCGAGGAGAAATTGAATGCAGTTCTATCCAAATACGATATTGAAATACCGTTCTACGTATCAAAACCGGGCGCTGTGATCCATGCCGTCGTGATCCCAATTAATATTCGAATTCTGTCTAACTCTGTCACCTACGATAGAGTTAGCGTAGCAGCGAATCTACTGGAAAGAGACGGAACAAAATATTTTGACAACACAGGTAATGCCGCCATCCTTACGGCTATTCCACAAAGCATTGATAGAACCACGGACATTGAAGCATCACGCAAACTAGCAGCCAATTTTGCAACGGCGGTTTCGGAAATAACTGGCAGCGTTAGTGCAGAGCAGGTAGATAAAGAAAGTTATACCAAATTCTATCGAATTGCAACAGCCAACATCGAATCGCCAACTTTTGTTTCCTGGGTCTTTACACCGTTCAAGGATGAATCGATCCCTTCAGGTACGTATTATCTGATAGCCTTGATCGAGGTTCGCAATCACGCTCACGAATTTGTTTTGCAAGTACATGCAAATTGCACGTACAGTACACCCACCTTGTTCGGCCTATCGAAGGAAGAAGGAACGTGTACTTCGACGCCCATCAAATTCATTCTGCCCGAGACAGCAGACATCTTATAATGCATAGCATTTGAAAGCTTGGACAAATCCGCCCGAAGAGATTCAGTTACACGATTAGACTCATCACATCAAGTAAGGCGCGACGTATCCTCAACGCATCATCCAAACAAATTCCCCAACCCCTTTGATTTATGTCATTGCGAGCGAAGGTCGAGACGCAAGCAGTCGAGACCAAGCGCGGCAATCTCAACTCACAATCAAACATTTGTATTGCAAGTTACAGGAGATTGCCACGTCGTGGCGCCAAAGCGCCACTCCTCGCAATGACATATTGCATTACCCAAACATATTCCCCAAACCCCTGCCGCCTGTTTTCTGCAACGTTTTCATCAACTTCTGCGCTTCACGGAATTGCTTGATGAGTCGATTCACCTCCTGCACATCGGTTCCCGAACCAGCCGCGATGCGGCGTCGACGCGAGGCATTCAACAAATCGGGATTGCGGCGTTCCTTGTGCGTCATCGAATTGATGATCGCTTCGGACTGCTTGAAGCTCTTCTCGATCTCTTTCGGGTCGGCTTGCCGCGCGGCCTGACCGAACTGTCCCGGCAGCATGTCCATCATCTGCGAAAGCGGTCCCATCTTTTTCATCTGCTTCATCTGCTCCAGAAAATCTTCGAGCGAGAACTGCCCCTTCATCATCCGTTCGGCGGTTTTCTGCGCGGCCTGCTGATCGAAGGCGGCTTCGGCTTTCTCGATCAAGCCCAGCATATCGCCCATTCCCAAAATGCGCGACGACAAGCGCGACGGGTCATACGTTTCGAGCGCGTCGAGTTTTTCGCCAGTACCGATAAACTTAATGGGTACGCCAGTCACGGATCGGATCGAGATCGCCGCGCCGCCGCGCGAGTCGCCGTCCATTTTTGTTAAGATCAATCCAGTGATGGATACGTTATCTCGAAAACCCTGCGCGATGTTCAACGCTTCCTGACCGATCATCGAGTCGACCACGAGCAACGTTTCCACGGGCGGGACTTTTGCCACGATGGACTTCAACTCGTTCATCAATTCCGCATCCAACTGCGACCGACCGGCGGTGTCCATAATCATGACGCCGAATCCGCCCTTTTCAGCTTTATCGAAGGCGCGCTTCGCAAGTTCCGGCGGCTTGAGATTCGTGTCCGCCTCGACGGGCACATCGAGTCGCTCGCCGAGTTGCTGCAACTGCTGCACCGCGGCCGGACGATATGGATCACCAGCAACCATCATCACGCGCTCGCCTTTCGATTTTAGCAAGCGCGCCAGTTTACCCGCCGCAGTCGTCTTGCCGGAACCTTGCAAACCGGCCAACATAATCACGCGCGGCCTTGGCCCCGAAAGATTCAACGGTGCGGGTTCGCCGAGCGTTGCAATCAATTCTTCATTGACGATCTTGATGATTTGCTGTCCCGGATTCAATGCCCTGGATACCTCCGCGCCAACGGCGCGTTCGCGCACGCGCGCGATGAACGTTTTGACAACGCTAAAATGAACATCCGCTTCCAATAAAGCCAAACGCACTTCGCGCATCGCGGCGTCCACATCCGCTTCGGATAATTTTCCGCGGCGACGAAGCTGATCGAAGACTTGGTTAAGTCGATTGGTAAGTGATTCAAACATAATTTTTTACTTATGTCATTGCGAGGGCGCTGGTCTCGATACGCTCACTCCGTTCGCTACTCGACCAACGCGCCATTCCACGCAACGACAGATGCAATAACGTTATTCGTACCGTAATGCTTCCACCGGCTCGAGGCCCGCGGCGCGGTTGGCGGGATAAATCCCGAAGAACAATCCGACTGCCGCAGAGAAAATAGTAGCCAGCAAGATCGCATCCAAACCGACGATGGGCGTGAAATTATTTCCGGTAGCGGCCGCAACTTTCCCAACCGCGAAGGCAATCAGCCAACCGAACAGAATCCCGATGATACCTCCAATCAAACTCAGCATGGATGATTCAACCAGGAACTGAATCAGGATATCGCGTTTACGCGCCCCGAGCGCCTTGCGCAGACCAATCTCACGCGTCCGCTCCGTGACCGAGACCAGCATGATGTTCATGATGCCGATTCCGCCGACCAACAACGAAATCGCCGCAATGCCGCCCAGGAAAATCGTCAAGACTCCCGTAACCGTCGACACCGTGCTGAGAATACTTTGCTGGGTAAAAACCGTGAAATCATCCAGGCCAACCGGAGTCCGATGACGCATTCGCAGAATTTGCGAAATCTCATCCGAGGCCGCGTTCACGGTGCTGAAATCGGTGGCTTGCACATAGATCACATCCACGGCATCCGGCGTGGGGCGCGATATCAGCCGCGCCTGCGCCGTTGTGATCGGAATCAACACTTCGTTGTCCTGCGAACCGAACGCACTTCCGCCGGATGGCGTGAGTTCACCAATAATGCGGAATGGCTGATTCGAAATCCGGATGGTCCCACCAATCAGACCGTCGCGGCGATTGAACAACGCATCCGCCACGTCCACACCGATCACCGCTACCGATGCCCGTCCAAGCTGGTTGG
>JBJKOR010000798.1:0-2065 GCA_046707185.1 Anaerolineales bacterium
GCAGCCACCTCTCTCAGAACTGCAGCGTTCCATCCTCCATCATCTCGGCTGTCCGTCCAATCTCTACCAACGCTGGTTCCCAAAATCTTGGAAACCCCTCAGAATTTAAGCGAAAGAACTGTTAATAGGAACGCATTTAGATTGCGGTTTTAGTTGGATGCATAACTCATGCAAATAATTACAGACATAGTCGTCAAGAATGGAGCATAATAATGAAAAAGAATCATCTCAATTCAACCCAGCTCGCTTGTGCGTTACTACTTCTATTTGCATTAGCATGTAGTTCACTTCCAGCTCCCATGCCCACGGCCAGCCCTACAACAGCGCCGACCGCGACCTCGCTCCCAACAGCCGCGGCGCAGCCAACCCAGACGCCAGTGCCAACTGCCACGCAAGATTTGGTGGCGACACAGCAGGCATTGGATTTACAGTCGCGTATTCAACGCTATCTACAGAACAATTATCTCAACACTGATCAGGGGAAATTTGTAAAACTAATAGAGACAACGTATTCCCTTGCAAAAATGAACTATCTGGATTTTGAAGATGCTGGATATAACGGAGTTCTGAAAGATTTCGCAGCTTGGACTCATATTAAATTGAATAGCGCTTCCTCCGTAAACTACCCCGAGTACTCCGGTTGCGGATTCGCCTTTCGCATTAACAAAAATGGCGATGCATATGCAGCGATGTTGAGTAAAGATCGAGTGATATTCGCAGCTTGTCGAAATGGAACTTGTAAAGAAGTAGGGAAGGCTCGCGGTTCGGGGCGGTTAGGTTATTCAAATAATTTTGAGGCGGACTTCGAGTTAATTGTGAACGGTCAAAAAGCCACCGTTTTGGCCGATGGACAATTCATTGGCGAATATTTGCTTTCGAGTGATTACCTTACTGATCCCGGCTATTTCACATACATGATTTTCTCAGGAACCAATCGAGATTATGGCACGCGTTGTGAATTCGATAACTCAGGGTTGTGGATTCCGCAACCGCTGAATTCCAACAATTCAACCGGATAAAGGTATTTTTCTGTTGTCCAAGTGCGGCCGAGGAGGGAAGCACGTACAATATTTAGAAAGCCTCGAAGTTTCAAAACCTCGAGGCTTTTTACTTTACTGAAAACTGATTACTGACAACTGACTACTGACTACTGGTTCTCGTAATCTTCAGGCAGCCAACAACACAACACCAAATCGCGTGCGGCTTTGACTTCATCCATCCGCCCGAAATGCGTGGTGCTGGGCGCGTTGTGTAGAAGTTCCGGCTGCGTCTTGGCTTCATCCGCGATCTTGATCAAGGCATCGGCAAAGGCATCGAGTGTGTTTTTGTTTTCGGTCTCAGTCGGCTCGATCATCAACGCTTCGTGAACAATCAGCGGGAAATAATTCGTCGGTGGATGGAAGTTGTAATCCATCAGGCGCTTGGCGATATCTAAAGCGCGCGCGTCCGAACCTTCGAAACGTCCTTCCGCCACGAACTCGTGCATGCAGATGCGGTTGAACGGAACACGATACGTGTCCCGTAAACGCGCCAGCAAATAATTGGCATTCAATACCGCATACTGCGAAACATCTTTCAGGCCATCCGGGCCGTGCATGGCGATGTAAGTAAACGCTCGCACCATGCCGCCGCCGAAATGTCCGTGGAAGGCTTTCATGCGTCCGATGGTTTTGGCAGGTTTGATGAAGCCAAATAGCGGGGGCGTTTCATCGTCGCCTTCTTCGATGATCCCAACAATCGGCTCCGGTAGGAAGTCTGCTAAACGCTCGACGACTCCTACTGGTCCCGAACCGGGTCCGCCGCCTCCGTGCGGCACCGCGAACGTTTTGTGCAAATTGAAGTGCATCACGTCGAAGCCGATCTCGCCGGGCTTGACGATGCCAAGCAAGGCGTTGAGATTGGCGCCATCGCCGTACATCAAGCCGCCGCAATCATGGACGAGCTTACACACTTCTTCGACATGTTCATCGAAGAGACCCAGTGTGTTGGGGTTGGTGAGCATCATCCCAACGACAGTATCGTCGCAATGTTCTTTCAGCACTTTTAAATCGACGTTGCCGCGCGC
>JBJKOR010000799.1:0-1340 GCA_046707185.1 Anaerolineales bacterium
GCGCGTAGTGCAACCCGTATCAGCGTGCGCGACAGCCTGGCATACGCTTAATTGATCTGGAGGAGATAAACCTGATGCTTACTTCTACACAAACTAAAAGCAGCGAATCCCAAAGCGGTAATGGTCATTCCGCAATCATTGATCTGCGAGGGATAAGCAAATCTTATAAGACCGCGGTCGGCGATTATCGCGCGTTGAGCAATATCGATTTACAAATCAACGCAGGCGAATTTGTCAGTGTTATCGGCAAGTCGGGCAGCGGCAAATCCACGCTGCTGAATATGATCACCGGCATTGACCGTCCGACTTCGGGCGAGGTATTCGTCAATGGCACCGCTGTCCATAAGATGAGCGAAAATAAGATGGCGCGTTGGCGCGGAAAGAATCTCGGCATCGTGTTTCAGTTCTTCCAATTATTGCCGACGATTTCGGTCATCGAAAATATCATGCTGCCGATGGATTTCTGCCACACCTATCCCATGCGCCAACGCGAGAAGCGCGCCCTGCAATTGTTGGAATTAGTCGAGCTTGCAGATCACGCCTACAAACTTCCAACTGCCCTTTCCGGCGGACAGCAGCAGCGCGTGGCAATTGCACGCGCATTGGCGAATGATCCACCTATTGTCATCGCCGACGAGCCGACCGGCAACCTAGATTCAAAGACGGCTTCAGCAGTGTTCGCCTTGTTCAACGAGTTGGTTGAGCAAGGCAAGACTATCATCATCGTCACGCACGATAGCGGATTAGCAAAGCGCATGAAGCGCACGGCTCTGCTCGCAGACGGTGAGATCGTCAATGAATACGTGGCAAAGGCCATGCCAACGCTGACCTTCGATCAGTTGTTGCAGGCGACACATCAATGCCAGGCACAGCAATACAGACCCGGCGCGATGATCATCAGCGAAGGCAAGGATGCCAACGCGTTTTATATCGTCTCGAAGGGAATCGTGGAGGTTGTACTGCCGCGTCCCAACCAATCGGATGTGATCGCCATCCAACTCGGACCCGGTAAATTCTTCGGTGAAATGGAGTTCTTCCACGAGCATCGCAATATGGCTTCGATCCGCGCCTCGGAAGCCGGCCCGGTTGAGGTGCTATCCATCAGCTTTGAAAAGCTCAATGAATTGCTGGCCCAATCCGAAGTCACGCGTGAGGCGCTGCATCAAGCCGCGGATAGGCATGAGCAAGAGAACGTCGAGAAGCGCACAGGAGCCAAGCAATGAGCAGCCGTTGGAAAAAAGTTTGGGCTGATTTCTGGAAGAACAAAACTCGTACCATTCTGACGGTCATTACGATTGCGGTCGGCACATTGGCGGTTGGCTTTACCAGCAACCTTGGGT
>JBJKOR010000800.1:0-6261 GCA_046707185.1 Anaerolineales bacterium
TGGTTCGCCGCGATGTCGGCGATGAAATAGGTTGGATGAGTTGGCCCGATCAATCGATCATTGATTTTGATATCCATGGTTTCACTCCTTTCTAAATTATGGACAAATGGACTTAGTTTGACATAAGCGTGCCAAATCCTGCTGCGAAATATCGAAGATCAGATAACTATATGCCACCGTGCCGGTTGGCGTAAAATTTTCTTTAAGCCATGCGAATTTCGACGGATTAATTCCCACCCCTATCCCCAACAAATCATTGGCAGAAACAATGATTTGGCCTGCTTCGATCTGCGTTGGTTCGTAAATTGCTTCCGGATGGGTTTTCATATATTGACTCAGATAATTCTTATTTTGTCCCCAATCAAGATTTGAGTCTGCCAGGTATTTATACGACATCGTACGGTTCCAGACGAATTCATTGAAATAGGAAATGTAATGAGGGTAATAAGAGAGAACTGAAATCCCAAGGTACACCGCTAAAGCACACAAGGCGATCTTTGTGATGCGACTAAAACTTACCCATCCATAAAGAAGCTGGCCTGCAAATACATAAAGCAACGGGAAAATAACCAAGTAAAAACGGATTCCGATCTGCACGTTGTAGAAGAAATTGAAATAAATTATAAAAAAAGAAACCGGCAAAAGGATAAAGATTTCATTCTGCCAAAAATGTTCGCCGCGTTTTTTGTTCCATAGATAAACAAAAAGGGAGACACATAGGATAATCTGTGTAGCTATCGGGACCTTAAAGAATGAAGCTACAAAATAGTACCCTTTGAAACCATCTCTTCCAGCCAGGTTGCCTAAAAGATAGGGAGTGCCAATATCAAACCCCGAACCTACACGATAAAACACCAGATCCATACCCTGCAAAAATGGGTAGGGCACCGGTACCGGAAAACGGCCAAGCCACGGAAATTCTGTCTGCGCCCATTTAAATTCTTCCGACCTGAATTGATAATCCTTGAACATCGTAAAGGTATGATTGAACAAATATCCGGCATTAATGACGAGAAGCGAAATAATAATAACGAACAACACCGCAAGCAACAACTTCCCTAGATATTTCTTATCATGTATTTGAGCAAGACGCCAATCATGGCCAATTAAGGCAAGGATGCTTAAGGGGAATAATGCGATAGCCGTATATTTAGCGAGTTGACTAACTCCCAAAATAAAAGCAAATATGAGGCCATCAACGATTTTGTGCGAATTGGCATATTTCCATAGCCAGTAGCAAGAAAAAACAATCATACCCATTGCATAAACATCAGTGGTAACCAATTGGGAATGAGCAATAATATTTGGATCAAAAGTATACAAGAGCAAGGATGCCATTCCAGGAATAAATCCATAAAGGGATCGCGACCATGAGAAGACCAGCCAAGCCACCATTGCCGAGAAAAGAACCGTGACAAATCGCGCAGCAGTTATACTTTTGAGAAAAGTGTTAAGACGGCCTCTTTGGAATTGCAAAGCAACTTTGGCTGGGATGGCATTCAAAGCAGTCATAGGCATTTTGCTGTCATCGACAATTCCAGATTTGTGAACTAGGCGGTTCGTGTTCCCATTAAGGATATTTACACCATAAGCATAATGATCTTTCTCGTCGTACGTTAGGGAAAGGTTTCGCATACTGAAAAAATTAAAAACGATGAAAAACAAAATCAGAGCCAGCGCGCATAGATTCTCTTTACGAAGAACGACAAACTGGGCAATCCACTTTCCCATTATGCGCGTGCCTCGCCGTGTTGATAACTACGGATTTTCTGTGGATAACCTTGCTGGTATTGTGTATAAAACTCGTTCAAACCGGTGGAAAATGATGGGAGAGTCATATCGAGATCGGTGGACAATTTGTTGGTGGATAGCCATAAATTGTGGGAACGGCGTGCAGTAAGGCTCGACTTATCCACAGACTGTGGTGAAATCAAGCCTTCGTCTAGGTTGAACTTGCGGGCGATCTCCACGCCGAACTGGTATTTGGTCAACGCCTGCGATCCGACCACGTGATACAAGCCGCGCAAGCCGCCTCTCAACATCGCCAGCAGAACATCGCCGAGGTGATTGACCAGCATTGGGCAAAAGAGCACATCCGTAAAGCCGTTGACGTTCTTTCCGCTGCCCAGGTTGTTCACGAAGAACTCGGCCAGACTCCGCTTTCCGCTCAATGACCAGCCGTAGAAATTCACGCGCCCCACAATCGCCATCGGATTGACCTGCAGAACAGCGCGCTCACCATCAAGTTTTGTCTGCGCATATATGCTCTGCGGATTAGGCGAATCGTTTTCGGTGTACGAAGTTTCCTTTTGCCCGTCGAAGACAGCATCGGTCGAGATGTGGATCAGGCGAATTTGCTTGCGCGCACACGCGTCGGCGATGCGCCCCGGAACTTCCGTGTTGGTTCGGTAGGCAAGGTCTGGATTCGATTCGCAGGCGTCGATATTTGCCAGCGCCGCACAATGAATGACTGCATCGGGCTTGGCTTTGGCTATGATTTGGTAGGCCGCGTTCGGCTCGAGCAGATCGGCCCTAATCAGCTCGAAGGGCACAGAAGCCAGTGTGCTGCGGTCCACGCCGATGACATGATGCGAGCGCATGGCGTCCAACGCCAAATTCAAACCGAGCAAACCACTGGAGCCGGTAATCAAAAGCCGCATATCAATCTTTCAAATTGCGAATTACGTTTTGCGTTTTCTTTTATGCCAAAGCGCAAAACGAAAAACGCAAATCATCCTTCCAACTTTCCTGCCGCATATAACTTCTCGAACGGCTCGACAAACTTCTGGATGCCTTTCACATCCAACCATTCCTTGTTCGCGTCACTCGAATAACGGTATCCGTCCGAAAGCTGTTGGCCGCGCTGCTGCCACGAATAGCCAAACCAGAACGCTTCCGCGGGTTGCACAACGAACATTTTATCCAACTCAATCGTGTTGCGCGCCTCGTCTTCGGAGATCAACACCTCGTGTAATTTCTCGCCCGGGCGAATGCCGATGATCTCCACCTTCGCCTCCGGTGCGATGGCACTGGCAAGATCGGCGACCTTCATGCTGGGAATCTTTGGCACGAAGACTTCGCCGCCCTCCATCTGCTCGATGCAATTGACGACGAAACGCACGCCTTGTTCAAGCGACAACCAGAAGCGCGTCATGCGGTCATCGGTGATGGTGACCTTGCCGGACTCGCGTTGCTTGAGGAAGACCGGCACCACCGAACCGCGGCTGCCAACGACATTTCCGTATCGGACGCACGAATAGCGGGTCGCTGAACCCGCGGCGTACGCGTTGCTTTGAACGGTCAACTTCTCCGCCGCGAGTTTGGTTGCGCCATATAGATTCACCGGGTTGACAGCTTTATCGGTGCTGAGCGCCATCATTTTTTTGACGCCCGCGTCCAGCGCCGCTTCGACCACGTTGCTCGTACCCATGATGTTGGTCTTGACGGCTTCCATCGGGTTGTACTCGCAAGCGGGGACTTGTTTCAGCGCGGCGGCATGAATGACCACATCCACGCCCCGCATGGCGCGCTGTAAACGATCGCGGTCGCGCACATCGCCGATGAAATAACGCATCGAAGGATGATTGTATCCCGAAGCCTGCATTTCATACTGCTTCAATTCGTCGCGGCTGTAGATGATGATCTTCTTCGGCTGAAAATCCTTGAGCATGATCTCCACGAATTTTTTGCCGAACGATCCCGTACCGCCGGTGACCAACACAACTTGATTTTTCCAGTCCATTATTCTCCAATCAATAACTTATAATTATGCCATCACTTACCATGACAAAACGTCTGTGAAAGCAGTGTTTGAATTTCAGGTGAGTAAGAAGGTTGATTTTTGATATTGCTAAACAACTGACATGTTTCAAAACGCAGGAAGGGAACACCATTGATTTTGGTCGCGGTCGCCTTGATACCGTTCGCATCTCCTTGAACTGCATACGCCATCACCAGCGGAATCCATTCCGACTGATCCTCTGGATGAAGCCCGAGTTCAAGAGCTTTGTTTCCGATGCTTACAGCTTGACCCCAGTTGTTTTCCTGGATTGCCAAATCCATTTTTTCATAATAAAAGCACCATTTATGTGTTGGCTCCGGACCATAGATGGCTTTCCTCGGTATGACTGGAGCTGCCTGATCTACGACATTATCAATTTTAGAATATGGGGCAATGAGTTGAATGTAGCCAGGATCAGAGCTGGAAATGAGGGGCCGCCCTGAGTCTATCACGTGAACACAGGAATTATCACTAGGTTGGGTAAGCACCAGCGTATTTCTAAAATCCAACATGATCGCGTGGCTGCGATAACTCGCGTCCCGATTCGCCCCTCTCAGAACCATTTTTGCAATATCATCGTTAGCTAAAGCTGCAGGCAGTGTATATTTAACGGGGATCAGCGGGTTGCTTCCGGGGTAATAAAGTAAGTCTGCTACTTCACCACTCTGAAATTGAGGATCACCGTAACTACTAGAAGGATAATTGATCACTATGGTCGTGCCCGGTTTGATGTCAGGTGCACGCCAAGCCATTTGCCACCAAAATTGCCGTATGGCTTGTTCTTCGAGCAAGGCCTGTATGGAAACAGCATAATGTGTCAGTGAAGCCAGGGCGACAAGCATAATCATGATGGCCTCGCGGACGCGGGCATATGCAATACAGTTGACCAATCCAATAAGGAGCACTACACCCGCCAAGGATACTGGTAGAGCATAATGCGAATAATATTGAAACTCTATGTAACGATTGGCCAGAATTACTGGCAAAACCCCAAATGCCGTACCTAACAGACCGAGCCAGATTACCTCATATGCCAAGGCTTTGTCAGGCTCGATTGAAGTGTGTGCATACTGCTTGGATAAATACTCCTTTGTTATGACAATAAGAATAACGATGCACATAATAAGCAGGGCAGCAACAATATCTCGCAGCCGAAGATTAAAAAAGTTGGTAACGAAAGGAGTGACCCACGCAAATAATCCGACGTTCAATACGCTTTCGATGAAATGAACTATCCAAAGTACGGATGTTGAGAGGGGGTTAGAGAAGAATCTTCCTAACTGGAAGCCCACATCGGTTGCACGTCTAGAATTTGTGAAAAAGAACTCTCGCCAAACAAGAAAACCGATGGGGATCGTTAAATAAATAAGCCAGACACGTGCTGTTTGCCTAACTAATTTCCAAAAAGAAACATTTAGGAGCTGTCTGTGTTGTAGAAGTATAAATATGCATAAGAGCCTGAAAACTTCCATGCCGATAGCATAATCTACCAATGCAATGTAAGCCCAGCCGGTAAAAATGGCAGCAATTTCAAATACAAGTCGGGCGACCAAGCGATTGGATCGAACAGCCTTGAGAGTGAAGACAATCGAGACCACTTCTAAAGCGAGGCTCGCGATCATTGGTTGATCCTCAATCGCTCTCATCCACCATAAAAAACCCGGATAAACGGCAAAGAGAAGAGCGGCCCCGAAAGCGTTTCTGCGATCTCGTGGCCAAAGAATGTTAATGAGCCACAATACTCCGATCACCGCCACGATTCGCCATAAAAACATCCCAAGGTGGTATGGCAATGCTTCATAGCCGAATAAAGAATAATAGATTTCAAAGAAAGGACCGCGCGCTGGACGGTCAATCGCAAACATGGCTTGAAACACTCTGGGGCCTGCGATGAAAGCATCGTGAACATAATACCAGTCATCCTTATAGTATGTCATTTGGCCAACGTTTGGAAGATAAACGAGCGCTGAGATCAATATGAGAACCACGATTTCAAATAGACGACTTTGTAAAAATATGCCGTTTCGAAACATGCTATGGATTTTTTTCATGATCATTTGTCCCAATCAAACTTTCTGTTCAAGAAATCATAGAGCTTTTGATTATAAGGTTGATAATACTCAATTAAATGATTCCGCGTTGAATTAGGCATCTCCTCATAAGCGCCTTGCTTGTATGCTTTGAAATCGTTCGGAGTCCAATCCGATAACCCAAGAAATTCTGTTGCTTTGTGATAAACAGTTTCAGGCGAAGTGTATAACTCTTCGCTCTGAAGGATCAACATTTGCTCACGTGGAAAAAGCTTGAACCATGTTTCGAGTTGTTCGACATAGCGTCCGCGCGCCAGATAGGAATAATGCAAATGCTGAAAGGTCGAGTAACGCGGATCGGCGATGATCTTTTCTTCCTCGCCAACTAATCGTTCGGATTCCTTTTCAATAGCTTCCTCGAAAGATAACGATTCCCTTCGGACGCGCAGC
>JBJKOR010000801.1:0-5405 GCA_046707185.1 Anaerolineales bacterium
GTGTGCGGCGATTGGATGTCGGTATCGCCAACGAGCAATTGATAAACGCCCATGCTCAAGTCGGGAACGTGCATGAATTCGAAATACGGTTTTCCGCTGCGTGATTGTTGTTTGATGATGTCCATCAATTCAAAGGCTTGCATCTTTCCTCCTGACCGTAGACGATAGACGGTCGACCGTCCACCGTCCGCGGTCTATCGTCCAAATATAAATCAAGTACTATTCACCATTACCTATGAACCCATTATCTATTCTCTGCTTTTACCGAATTCTTCAACGTTCCCAATCCTTCGATCTCGACCACCACTTCATTGCCATCTTCCAACCTGCCGACGCCCGACGGCGTGCCGGTGAAGAGAATATCGCCCGGCTCGAGCGTCATCACCGAGGAAACAAACGCGATCAACTTTGGCACGCTGAAGACCATATCACGCGTCGATGCCATTTGGCGCGGCTCACCGTTGACTTTGCAGGTGATCAGCGCATCCGCAATGTCGAAGTCGGTATCGATCCACGGACCGAACGGGCAGAAGGTGTCGAAGCCTTTGGCGCGCGTCCATTGATCGTCACTGCGCTGCAGGTCGCGGGCGGTGACATCGTTGCCGACGGTGTATCCGAAGATGTAATTCTTCGCGTCTTCCGCGACGATATTGCGGCCGCGCTTGCCGATCACGACCACCAACTCGCCTTCGTGTTCCACCTGCCTTGATTGCGGCGGAAGGATGATCGTATCGCCCGGGTCGATGATCGAGGAGGGCGGCTTCAAGAAGATGAGCGGAATCTTCGGGACTTCATTGCCCAGCTCTTTGGCGTGTTCCACGTAATTGCGTCCCACGCAGACGATTTTACTCGGCTTCGTTGGCGCGAGCAGCTTCACGTCGGCGAGAGGCGTAACAGTTTCCAATCGTCGGTACGCGCTGAAGAGATCGCCTTCGATCTCACCGACCTTGTCGTTCAATATCCATCCGTATTTCGGATTTTCATTTTGTTTTTGATAACGTATGGTACGCATATTTTCTCCGTCCCAAGTGTAACATGATGTATAATAGTGGGCACGGGCGCTTAGCTCAGTTGGTCGCGAAGCACCACCTGCCCTGCGTTTTTCAGGGTGAGGGTTGAGCGTCTCTACCGGAGACATAAAATTGAAGATTGTTTTGGGCGCTTAGCTCAGTTGGTTAGAGCGTCTCTCTTACACAGAGAAGGTCAGGGGTTCGAGTCCCTTAGCGCCCACATAAGAGTCCTGCAAAGCCGGGACTTTTTGTTTTCCTATAAATCCTGTTTGAACACTTCAACGCGACTGCAAGTGCTTTTTCTCTTATCCCAATCTGACTTATAAAAACAAAGGCAGGTGAAGTTCATCTTTCACCTGCCTTTGGTAGAGTCATTGATTTATTTGTCTAATCCTGAATGCTGAACAGCCAAACGGCTGGGATGAGGAATAGCAACCCCAGGCCAAACATAATGATTACGTCGGTCGCGATCGGATACAGTTTGACGGAGTTCAACACTGCAGCCGAGACGCTTTCGCGCAGTGCCACCGTACGCAGCGGATCCACGCCATAAGTGACCGGGTCGATCCTGCCCAACCACTCCAGCCAGACCGGCGCACCCTGCAGCGGGAAAAACGCACCGGATAGGAAGAACATTGGGAAGAGCAGGAATTGCATGATCATCTGAAAACCTTCCATCGTTTGTTGACGAGCGGCTACCAGAATGCCAAAAGCCGACATGACCGCGGCCAGCAACAACATCAGGAGGATCAAAATCAGGATCTGATCCCAACTGAGCTTGATGCCGATTACTGGCGCCAGCAATAGAATGATCAGTCCCTGGAACATGGAGATGGTGCTGCCGCCGGCCACCTTGCCCAGCGCCACTGCCGAACGCGAGACGGGCGCCACAAGGACCTCTTTCATGAAGCCAAACTCGCGGTCCCAGACGATGGAAACAGCCGAGAAGATCGAGGTGAACAGCACAGCCATCGACAGGATGCCAGGGAACAGGAACATCTTGAAGTCCAGCCCGCCGCCGCCCAGTCCGGTCATGGCTGGGGCCAGCCCCGCGCCGAACACGAATAGGAATAGCAGCGGTTGTGCCAGTGATGAGATGATGCGCGTCTTGTCGCGAAAAAAACGGACCAAGTCGCGATACCAGATTGTGTAAGCTCCGCGAAAATCGCGGCGAAATGCATCGATCATGTTGCTATCTCCTTCTCGTATAACGGGCGTGCATGCTGCGCATGCGCTCCGTGGTACCAGCTTCCTCTTCACGAATGGCGTGCCCGGTAAGTTTAATGAATACGTCTTCCAAAGTCGGACGCCGCAGATTGACGCTCTGCACGCCGACCGGCGAACCGCTATTGGCGAAGATCTGCATCATCTGTGGGATAAACTGATCGCCCTGCCGCACCTCGACGATCAATTGACCGTCTGGCCCCTGGCGCGATTCGATCTGCACGGCCTGTTTCAATTTTTCAGCCGCGCGTGCGTTATCCGAAGTATGGACCGTGATCACATCGCCGCCGACCATGTTCTTGAGTCCCTGTGGCGTGTCCAATGCGACGATCTCACCGTGATCCATCACCGCGATGCGGTCGCAGTTTTCGGCCTCGTCCATGTAGTGCGTAGTCATGAACATGGTCACGCCTTCCTGCTCACGCAGTTTATGCAGGTAAGCCCAAATATGCCGACGCGTCTGCGGATCTAGACCCACGGTCGGCTCGTCGAGGAAAAGCACGTGCGGATGATGGACCAGCCCACGGGCAATCTCGAGCCGTCGTTTCATTCCGCCGGAATAATTCCTGACCAGTTCGCCCATCTTGTCGCTCAGTTCGACCATCTCGATCAGATCGTCAGCGCGCTGTTTGAAAACATCTCGGGGCACGTTGTAGATCATGGAATGGAAGTTGATGTTCTCCCAGCCGCTCAAACGCTCATCCAGGCTGGGATCCTGAAAAATCATGCCAATCGACTGGCGCACTTCATTCTGCTGACGGGCGATATCAAAGCCGTTGACAGTAGCATGACCCGAAGTGGGCCGGAGCAATGTGCAGAGCATATTGATGGTCGTGCTTTTTCCCGCTCCGTTAGGACCGAGAAAGCCGAAGATCTCGCCCTGCGCCACATCAAAGCTGATTCCCTTTACGGCTGTGAACGTGCCAAATTTACGTTCAAGTTTCTGAACCTCTATGGCTTGCATCTAGATTTTCTCCTTCTCTACTCTCGTAAAATGGGAGGCGTTATCGGAGATTGGAAAGACGGATTCGATAATTTCCACACCTCCAATCAACCTATCAAGCTGGTTTTGTGATAGACCGGACAGCAACTCAGTTATGAAAGTTTCCGTTCGCTCTCGGACTTCTACCATGACTTGTTCACCCAGTGTCGTCAGTTCCACGATCATCACGCGCCGGTCGCTTTTGGACGGCAGGCGGGTGACCCAGCCACGCTCGGCCAGCACACTTACAGAATTTGACATCGTGGGAAGACTAACTCCCTGCTTTTCTGCCAATTCACCTAAACTGCGCGAACGGCGGTTCAGCATGGTGAGCAGGCCAAATTGGGCTGGCGCAATGTCTTCCTCGCGGCGGATTTCGGCTGCGATGATTCGCATCAAGGCGGGCACAACTCGCAAAATATGGATGGCAGCATCCTGTTTGGTGTTGGGTGACATAAAAAAATTAGCCTTCCTAATTGTTAGGTCGGCTAAATATATTGCTTTTGGTCGGATTTGTCAAGCACTTTATTCATTTGATTTTCATAAAGAAAAGTAAACTGGTAAATGAAGCCGGACGCTTACCGTCCGGCTTTATGCATATTCTCCAGCAACGAGCTACCTCTGCACTACTGACGCGCGGTCTCGAACGATGAAGTCATCTTCATCCGTTTTTCGTTACTGGTGCTGTGAAATTCTATGGGGTGGTCGTTGGCGTGGGTCGTGCGTGTGGACCCATCTTGCCAGGGCCAAACCCGAAGCCTCCAAAGCCAAAGCCACCCAACCCGCCGGGGCCGCCAATGTAGCCTTTATCCAACCCCTCGAGCAGCCAATTGGCTTTGTCCTGCGTCATCTTGCCGTTCGCCACAGCCTGCTTGATCTGGTTGCGGAAATCTGCAGTGCGGGCATCCTGGATGGCGGTGAATACGGCCTGAATGCTGACCTTCTGCTGTTGTGCAACATCCCACAGCGATTGGCCGTTCTTGAAATCTGTCGAAAGCTGTGTCGAGCTGATCCCAAGTGCAGTGGCGGCGGCGTTCAATTCGGAAGTGGGGAGCATCTTGGTGCGCGCGGCTTGCAGCGCCTGCATCACCGTTTGCAGATCGACCTTTTGTGCAGTTGCGATTTGCGGCAGGGTCTGGCCGCCTGAAAGGTCAGAGGAAAGAGCACTGGGTGTGATACCCAGCACCGACGCGGCGGCATTCAGTTCATCCTGGCTAAGCTGACGGGGCCCACGCGGAGCATTGCCCGATTGATTCCAGCCGTGTCGTCCCGGTGCCGTGGGGGTGCCGCCTTGGGCATAGACCGCAACAGCGCCCACACTGCCAATCACAAGCAGCGCGGCCAGCACACCGCCGATGATCATCCATAATTTCTTTTTGTTCATGTGTAATCTCCTTTCGCTATGTCTCGATACAAACACAAAGTCATCTTAGCACGGAGTTGCGAACTACTTGTTCATGACTTATATGGAAATTATGTAGATTATCGGCACTTGACCCTTTCTCCTGACCATCCCGCAGAGCAACATCCAACTTATGGGAAAAGTAATCGATCAGGAGCATTTACAGCCTTTCCACATTCGCTTCACATCTCATTCACTCTCACAATCTACAATGCAAACAATCATAGAAAAAGATGGCAATTCTGTAAAGAAACTGTCGTCCAGCAATGTTTTTGTAGAGTATACAAAGAATAGTCGATTTCCGTATCCGATCATTTCAACAAAAGGAGAATCCCGTGAAGTCCATATCTCGCATCCTTCTGATTCCGTTTTTGACAATCAGCCTGCTGACCGCTTGTTCGATGGAAAGGCAATCCAGCCAGGCCGACACTATCGACACCGCTGTGGCCGGGACGCAACAAGCCCAGACACTGGCGCAGGCCACCGTCAACGCCAATGTGTTGACCGCCATGCCGGTTACACCTACAGCCGGTCCGGCAGTAGATTACACTACGATGACCGAGGAGCAATTGACGGCTTTGATTGACCAGGCGGTGGCTGAGGCTGTATCTGCAACGCAGCAGACAACGACGGCTGTCGCGACAACCACCAGTGATAACACAGTCACAGCTGATGAAGTCACTTACATCTATGATTACTATTACTATGCGGATTATTATGTCCAGTACGCCGAAGAGTTGACAAGCGAGTATTACTCCCTTTACGGTGAATTGGCAAATCAAATGGT
>JBJKOR010000802.1:0-1588 GCA_046707185.1 Anaerolineales bacterium
GATCTCATGTGCCCATTGAATTTGTTCGAGTGATTCCATTTTCGGAATCACAATGCCATCCGGATGAAACGGCAGGACGGATTCAATGTCATCCTTCTCCATCCCCGAGCCGATGGCATTGATGCGCGCCAGCTTTTCGCTTTTGCCGAAATCCAATTCGCGCAAAGCCTTGGCGATGGTTGCGCGTGCTTCGGCTTTTTTATTGACCGCCACGCCGTCTTCCATATCCATGCAGATGCAGTCCACACCGAGCGTGATGGCTTTGGTGATCTTCTTCCAATCGTCACCGGGCATATAAAGTAGTGCGCGTCGCGAGTGCATGATTTCTCCTAATCAAAGGCGGCGACACGCCCGGGGTTTTCCACATGTTCAAAAACTTCATGCAACATACGCTCGTTTGTCCGCCAACTTGATAGTGGTGGCAAATGCTGCGGATCGAAGAAATTCACAGCGAGTGTTTCGTCACTTGGTGTTGGTTCGCCGCTGATGATCGTACACAGAAAGACAAGCTTATAGGCATGGAAGAGTTCCAACGGAGAGATTCGATTCGCGTCGTAAACCGCGATGATTTTTTCAGCCTTTACCCTAAATCCGCTTTCTTCCCAAACTTCCCTCTCCACCATTGCCGACGGCAAATCGCCGACATCCGCCCAGCCTCCGGGCATCGACCATTTGCCATCTTCTTTTTCCTGCACCAGCAAAATCTTTCCATCTCGAATGATTGCTCCGCGCACGTCAACTTTCGGAGTTGCGTATCCGTTTTGAATGGAGAAACCTTTCAGAATGGGTTCTTTTTCAAGAGTTGTGTAATGGGCAATGATTTTCGCTGAGATTTCCAGCAGACGCTGATAGCGGTGGATGTCATAATCGTTCTTTGTATAGGTTAGTCCGGTCTGGGCCATTGCCTGAAGTTCACGTGCCAAGTCAAGCCATTGTGGAAAATCACTCATTCGAATCTCCGAAAGCTAGGTGTTGTTCAAGAACTTCCTCGTCTCCTCAATTTTATCCTTTTCCACTTTTCCCGTCTTTTCCCAATAATCCAATAATTGCGTGATGGTTAACACCGCATGAAGATGGAAGCCTGCTCCCTCCAACGATTCTTTTGCGCCGGATTGACGATCTACCAAAACGACAACGTCCTTCACGACCAAACCTGCACTAGTCAATTTTTCAATCGCTTCGAATTTGCTTCCGCCGGTGGTAGCGAGATCATCAATAACGACAGCTGTCTCTCCTGCGTGGTATTCGCCTTCGATCTCAGCCTTCGTGCCATAAGCCTTCACTTCCTTGCGCGGATAGATCATCGCATAATTTCCCTGCAACGAAATCGCGGTCGCGATTGGGATCGCGGCATAAGGCAAACCCGCGATTCTAGAGAACTGGAGAGTAGAGAGTAGAGGCAAGTAGGCTTGCGCGATCTGATGAAGCAACTTGGGATACGAAATGATCTGTCGCAAGTCAATGTAGATCGGCGATTGCAGTCCTGATTTTAAAGTGAAGTTGCCGAATTTGATGCAACCGGCGTCAAGCAATCCATCCGCAAGTTTATTGGTTTCTGCCACTGGTTTCCCTTTCAATAGCCGCGCTC
>JBJKOR010000803.1:0-19133 GCA_046707185.1 Anaerolineales bacterium
GTACAAACCTACGATCCCTGCTTTTGAGACACGTATTCAAAATCCAAAAGGACCCGATTCAATTATCATGTGCGTCATCTATTTGACCAAAACGACTCGTATCTCCCATTTTACGACCCTTTCAGAGCCGATTAGCGGGCAAAATAACGGTGTACAAATAGGTGACGTTTGGAATTGACAAAACATCCGCTCTGGTCTATCCTTAATAAAATCAGCCTCCAAACCGGCTCGCGGATCGGCATGCAATTGCTGAGGGGCGTTTTGATTTCCCTCAACTCAAATTACAATTTATCGCTACCAGCTTAATGTGATGGGCTTTCATCTCGAAATAAACGATTGATCTCCGTTACAAACGCCTGATTGTTTTAGGAATGTGCTAAGTGGACAATCGTACGTTGCTCGACAAAGTCTCCAAAGCCTTTACTCGCGATGATCTCGTGCAGTTTTTTCGCGCGGCAAGTGGAAAATTTAAACCAGAGAAAGCAGATTACAGCCATCATCTTGATAAACTCAATTTCGTAAAAGATTTGCAAAAACTCGGGAGGCTTGAGTTTGATGACAGCCGACGCATGATTGTGCTTGCCGGGGAACTCGAAAGCGAGTTGACATCTCAAAGCGGAAAACTTCGACAATATGATATTGCCAAACGAGTCTTGAAACGGGAAAATTTCGATGCAGGAATTTTTGTCTTTCACGATAGCACAGGTCATTTCCGGTTCAGTTTGATTACAGCCCAATATTCGGGAACGAAGCGGGATTTCAGCAGTTTCCGCAGGTACACCTATTTTGTCACTCCAGAACAAAATCGAAACCACACATTCATAGATCAAATTGGCAGGGCAGATTTCTCGAGTCTCGAGAAGATCATCGAAGCTTTCAGCGTTGAACCAGTCACGACTGAATTCTTCAAGAAGTATCGTGAGATATTTGAAGAAGCAGAAGCCGAGATCAAGCTGAATTGGTCAGACGAAAAGAAGCGGCTCTATACTCAACGCTTCTTCAACCGTTTGATGTTCTTGACGTTTTTGGAGCGCAAGGGCTGGTTGAAATTCAATGGGCGGAATGATTATCTGCGCGCATTGATCGAGGATTATTGGAAAAACGATTCAGAGAAACGACGCGAAGCAAATTTCCATCGCAAGCGCTTGAACACCTTGTTCTTCATGGGATTGAATTATCCAAATGGAGATAAGCACAAGGACGCGGCATACAAGCCCATCTTGAGTCTGATCGGTGAAGTTCCTTATTTGAACGGTGGTCTGTTTGACGAAGAAGAAGAGGATAAGGATGGTCCGCTCTTTCCTGATTCCATCATTGCAAAAATCCTGAATGACTTGGTTTATCAGTTCAACTTCACCGTGACTGAAAGCACGCCATTGGATGTTGAAGTGGCAGTTGACCCCGAGATGCTGGGACGCATTTTCGAGGAACTGGTGACGGGCAGGCACGAGAGCGGCAGTTATTACACGCCCAAGCCTGTGGTGGCGTTCATGTGCCGCGAGGCGTTGAAGGGCTATCTGGCGACAGCTCTGCCCGCCGAGAGCGCGGACGGGCTGGCGCTGTTCGTGGACAAGAACGATGCGAAGATGATTCACAATCCGATGCAGGTGGTGGATGCCCTGCGCGCTGTGAAAGTGTGCGACCTCGCCTGCGGTTCGGGCGCGTATTTGCTCGGCATGCTGCATGAGTTGCTGGAACAATATGCGGTGATCTTTGCCCAACATCAAGCGGACGCGCCGACAACTTACAAGAACAAGCTCGACATCGTCCAGAACAACCTGTACGGCGTAGATAAGGATGACTTCGCGGTGAACATTGCGCGCCTGCGCCTATGGCTTTCGTTGATCGTGGACTTTGAAGGCGGGACGCCCCCGCCGCTTCCGAACCTGGACTTCAAAGTTGAGTGCGGCGATTCTCTAACAGCTCCCGACCCTTCAGGCGGACTCAATTTAGGCTTTCGCAGTCAACTGGTGGATGACTTCCTGCTGGCAAAAAACAAATACACGACGGCTCATCACAGCGAGAAGAAGGAACTGAAAGAGCAAGTCAATAAACTGCGCGATGACATCAAGGCGTGGTCTGGACGCAAAGCCAGTTTCAACGGCTTCGATTGGACAATCGAATTTGCCGAAATCTTTATCAAACCTGCCGCAACGGCAACGATGACAGGCGCAATGGCAGGCTTGGTCAACACGAGTTCTGGGCAAATGGAACTTGCTGTTACATCGCCTGCCAAAACGGGTTTCGATGTCATTCTCGCCAACCCGCCGTATGTGCGCGCCGATGCTCAATTCAAACACATTGAAGGCGAAGAAGAACGACAGGAAGAAATTACCGAATGGCAGACTTTCCGCAAGCAATTGAAGGATTCCAAAATCTACAAGACTTTGCATGAGAAATGGGATTTGTACATCCCATTTTTGGAACGCGCCTATCAACTTCTGCGACAAAATGGGCAGATGGTTTTCATCATTCCTGATGCTTACAATGCCGCCAAATATGCAAGCAAGTCTCATGAATTCTTCCTGCAAAAAACGGTTGTCGAACGCGTTGATTTTTGCTCTGAAATCAACTTGTTTGACGCTGGTGTGAACAATACGATTTTGCATTACGTCAAAGTAGAACCAAACGGAACAAGTCAGCCTGTTCGCGCAAGAAGATGGGGTGAAAACAAAGATGAATTTGAGACAAATTTAGAATTTCTCGAAACCGCACCACAACATGAGTTTGGCGTTGGCTTATTCCGTTACGATAGCAAATTTTCTAAAGGAACAGGCGAGAACATTATTACTTTGGACAAAGTTTGCTACATGAGCAAAGGAATGGTCATTCACGCCGATGAACGGCAACATCTTGGCGCGTTCAAGACTGATGATTTGATTTCGCAAGTCAAAGACAAAATTCATCCAAAGGCGTTCATTCAAGGCAGAGATATTGCAAAATGGGTTAATGAGCGTATCCAGTTTTTGGAATGGGGAACAAAACGTGCGCCTTCCATGTTTCGGCGTCCAACGTTTCCCGAACTTTACAATGTTCCTGAAAAATTAGTAACAATGGATATTGGCGGACAAGAGTTGAAAGTTCTGTACGATGACAAACAACTCTTACATAATCATTCTGGTTCGTCAGTTGTTCCCTGGCACTACTTGAAGGGAATTATCAACAAGTCAATCAATAAAACATCGAAATACAAACATCAAGACCCACTTGGCGATAGGGAAGAGCGTGAAGAAATCTCGCGAAGGTTTAATTTGAAGTATGTACTTGCGGTAATGAATTCATCATTTGCAAGAACTTTTGTGAATAAACGCCGAAGAAGCAAATTGAATATTTACCCTGATGACTGGAAAAAACTTCCCATTGCACCGATTCCTTTGGAAGAACAAAAGGAATTCGTAAAACTGGTGGATAAGATTTTGGGCGAATACGAAAAGCAGGGCTATCCCCTGCCCGAAAAGTCCGCTGAAAAAGTGCGCGAATGGGAAGGGCAATTGGATGAGATGGTTAGGAGGCTATATGAGTAAGCATGCCGGAAGGGATTCTTTAGAGGCGTATCAGTCCGCGCGGGAGGAGACGATGGCATTGACGGAGGATGCGGTCAAAGTGGAGAAAGAAATTGATGAGAGAGTGAAGAGCTTGTATAAAGTATAGAGATTTTAGATCATTCATGATTAATGATTTCTTAATTGAGCATCAATTTGAGTCATAAATAGAAAAGGAGAAAGAAGATGGATCAAAATAATAAAAATCCGGGCCAAAACTCTGAAGACAATAAATTGTGGAATGAAATGTTAGATCATCTAAAAAACATTCCAGAAACATCTTCTGAATGGGACAATATCGATAAATTCATCGACAAACTTCAGGATTTAAGAAATGAAAAAATGAAGTCCAGGAGCAGCGAGCAACAATCCCTGGATGAATCTGTATTAAGCTTACGATCACGCTCTGGAAAATACATCGAGTTTTTCGAACTGGTGGCTATTCAAAATTGGGATTCAGTAAGGCTGCTTCCCCAGGAAATAGCTCCTGCACAAAGCGCACTCAATGAGTTGACTTCGGCCCTGCAAGAGTATGCAGGCGTGGATGAAGAGTCAGCAACTACTTATCGGGAACGATTGGAAAAAAGATCCAAACTTGAAGCGTTGGAAGAACGGATTCACCGCAGTTATGAACTTGCAAACAACATTTTCTTGCTAAACCCAATTGAAGAGGCATCAACAGAGCAATCAATCAACGGTGAAACTGCTGAGATCACCAAAGAAGATATAGACAAGCTTGAACCCAGCGTCAGCGAAGTTATTACGGGTATGGGCGAAGAAGGCATCACTGAATCAGAAGAGAATTTTCCCGCTTTACTGGAAGAATTTGATCACCAAGAAACTAACATTGCCGCGCCCACCACCTTTGCGGTCCAGAAGGAAAAGCTGGCCCCAGTTGTTAATCATGCAATTTCAAGACCGATAGCGCTCGGCATACTGAGTGACCATATTTCCGCCTCAAATTGGGAACAATTAGTTTATGCGCTCATCTGCGACAATGATATTGTAGCAGCTTATTGGATTGCATATGCTCTGGAGCAGGCAAACATGTTCCTTCCCACTCCATCGTGGCTACTGGCCGCCATGGAAGGTTCACAATGGCTTTCGTCAGAAAGCGACTCTATCGTGATTGATCTGCTCGAGATTTCGCAAAATATCCCCGCAAGCGATCAAATCACAGTCATGTTGAGCCTTTCTGCCGCCTTACGGCCCGCGGTCATTGCCCCATACAGTGGATTAATTGGTTGGCTTCAAAATGAATGCAATATTCCTCCTGTCCAAAAACTGGTAGAAGCAATCAAGAACTTTGCAAGCATTGGTGTCCCAGTTGATGTCGAGATTATGGACAAGCTCTATGGAGAGGAGAAAAGTAAAAATTCCATCAAAGAAATTGTTCAAGCAGCAAAGGAATGGATGGATGATGCTCCGCACCGCAGAGCAAAAATTAAACGAGCATCCGATGTGTGGCGTTACTTGACCAGTTCGACCAGTGAAATCATGAGAATGATGGCTCTGGTAGCGTCGGATGAACGGGAAAGCAGCAATACAGTTGAAGAATTATGCATCAAGTGGAGAGAACAAGATTTTATTTTCTCACAGATCGATGAGATCGATTCAACAGTATTTAAGGTAAAGAGCCGCCCCATTGTGGGCGCTCCTCGCTCACAAATCTTCCGAGAGATTCAGGAAGCCTGCCGACTCGCATGGCAATGGGCTCGTATGGCACAAGCAGAGTCAGAAAAACAAGATAACGCCACCTGGATTAATGACAGATTATCTGAACTCCGTTCTAGGATCATTTCACTTGCGCCAGCCTGCTTGGTGGAAATTCAGGAACTTAGGACTCCCACGCAACCTTTGAAATCTCAAGCCGCCGGGCGGGCACTTACGCGTTCCATCATTGGTCTATTAAACACAATGCGGATTCCTATCCCCAATATGATTGAGACAGAGCCAAAATCAGATTTTCTGTTGCAGAAATCGAGTGGGCTAAAACCATCTTTGAACTCCAGGCTCCTATACATGCCGGATTTGGATTTGGATAACGACGGGGCGCCAAAGACTAAAGATCTAGCTTTGGCAAATGCAATTTGCAGCTCAGTGGCTGCCGACATGAATATCCAAGAGATTCGAGAAAATTGGATCAAGAAAAAGGATTTTCGCTTCCTCGAAAATTTAAGCATAATGGAAACAGATAACGTGCTTCCAGATTATCAGGAAGCAGTTATGCAGGCGCAAGCTGATCTAGCCGAACAAAAAGGCCTTACTCAAAATGCTGTTGAGCAGGGTCTCATCGATGGGATCATCTCAGACGAAAAACGGAGCGAGCTTACTCATCGGATTGAAGCAATCTTTCCTGAACAATCGCTCAACCAGCAGCAATATTTTATGGAGATAGAAGCCATAAGAAATGAGCTGGCCGAGGCTCGAAATGCACGTCTTGACGAACTTAAAAAGGATTGGGAGAGGCTTCAACCCCAATTGGCAGCCTATACTTCTATTACAGAAGATGGAAAACTGGCTATTTCGAATCTTATTCAAAACAGTTTTTTACGTTCCGACTGCAGGCTGGTCGATGAATATCTGGCTAGGCTTTCTGTTGGAGTTGAGAACAAAACACTGCAAGATGAAGATTGGGGACAAAGTTCTATCCAGCCAGATTCGGCCGATACTTTTTTCAAAATCTCCGCTCAGTTGCATTCCTGGCTTGACAAAATCAATTTAGAACAGGCAGCGAGCGATGTACGCGAAGGTTTATCGCGAGGTGGAATTAACTTTAGGAATGCGCCATCACCTAGAAGAGCGGAGGCGGCAAGAGCAATTGATGCCTGGAGACAACTAAAAAAGAATCGTAGTCGAATTCAAGATGACGCGCGAGAACCTATTGGTCAAATACTTTCTTACCTTGGATTTGTTCTCGATTCAAATTCAATAAATCCTATATCAATCGAAAAAACAGGAGATGATTGGCTCTATGCAGCTGCGCTCATGACCGCCCTAGAAAACAGCCGGCCCATTCCTCAATTTGGTTCACAAGCTAAAGGCAAATACCATATTGTTTGTTTGTGGGAACGTCCTGGTGCAGGAACCATCCATGCACGCCTCCTCGATCTGCGTCTAAGCACTGAAAATGTTATCGTATTCTACTTTGGGAGAATCACTGAGAAACAAAGACAAGATCTTATTCGCCATAATAGCAGTCAAGAATTATCAATAGCAATTTTGGATGATATGCTATTATTTTTCCTTGCAACTGAGAGTGATGTACGTCTTCCAGCTTTCTTAAAGTGTTCTCTTCCCCTTTCGGCCATTAATCCTTACACTCCATTTAAAGCAGGCGACGTTCCTCCAGAAATGTTCTTTGGACGCGAAGATCACGTTAATGAACTATTGCGCTCTGATGGCAGCTGCATCGTTTATGGCGGACGACAACTGGGCAAGTCTGCGCTGTTGCGGCAAGTCAATAATAAATTCAACGATAAGCAAAGGAATAAATACGCGAAGGTTGAAGATATTAAACTTCTGGGAACCGACTCACACAACATGTCCACAAAAGTAATCTGGAAGAAAATTCGGGAATGCTTCAAGGAGTTTGGTCTTATTCCCAACAACACCAAAACTGACGTTCCCGAGGAGATTAGCCAGGCTGTCAAAAACTGCATGGTACATAATCCTCAAGTACAAGTTATGATATTGTTTGATGAAGCTGATAATTTTCTGGAAGCGGATTCTAAGAATGCCTTTACCATGACCGATATGTTCCGTGCTCTCATGACCGATACGGGCAGGCGATTTAAAGTTGTGTTTGCAGGCTTACACAACGTTCAGCGCTTTCAAGATTTGCCAAATCAGCCTTTAGCACACTTTGGGAAACCCATATTAGTTGGGCCCTTGGACCCCAGCTCTGCGACATCTTTAATTCAAAATCCCTTGTTTTTCCTCGGCTATCGTTTCCAAGATGAAAATGGGCCGCTTCGGATCCTGTCATACACCAATTATCATCCGGGTCTGATTCAATTATTCTGCCAGGAACTTCTAAACCGCATGCGCAAACGCCCTGGCCGAAAATTCCCATTTCACATCTCACAGGCGGATTTAGAAGCCATTTATCAGCAACTTAAAGATCAGATCAGAGAGCGATTTGACTGGACTTTAGCGCTTGACCCCGCTTATCAAGCAATTGCCTGGTCTCTTGCAGAAAATCAGATGGCATCTCGTGATGGGTATTCCCAAGCGTACGATCCCCAGGAGATTTTAGGCATTGTAAGGTACTGGTGGCAAGGATTTCCAAATGATTTGCAATTAATAAGAGGATTGCTAAAAGAACTGGTCGGGCTTGGGGTTCTTGTAAAAGACCAAGCAGGAAAATTCAGATTAAGGAGTCCCAACCTTGTACGCTTAATGGGCACGGAAAATGAAATTGGTGAACAACTTCTACAGCTGGTAGAAAGAAAACAGTATCTATCGGTATCCGATAACACTGTTTTGCATGCTCCTTTTGACGATCAAGCAACTGAATATAGTCCATTAACTTTTTCACAGGAAGGCAGCTTGTATTTTCAATCAAATGGTGTAGGCTTGATTTTTGCCTCCAAGCCATCGGGTCTGTACCGGTTGCCAGAAGCAATAAGAATCTTCTCAGGTTTCGATGAAAGTAGCAGTGTGATAGAAATACCCCTCTATATTTCAGATGGGGATAACTTGCGTCAATTCCTTGATCGTGAACTTGGCCGGCAAAAAGATAAAACCTACATTTCCGCTTATCACCAGTTAACGGCAAGCAATATCCAAGAAATTCATGAGCTAATCGTTTCCGGGATAGACTATTGCAGTTTCCTCAAGCGGAAGAATCAATATCTGCGCCTGTATTTCATTCTTGATACCAAATCCACAAACCTATGGTTCACTTTGCCTGCAGATAAGAGAATAGCCATTGAAAACGAGGTTTCTGCATTGGCATTTCCTCAACAATGGTCAAGAATTGGCATAACAGAAAGGCTAAAACAAAAGAACAAAATGGACAATCCGGCAGTTGTGGATCTAATCATGAAATCCACAGGCGGTTGGCATGTCTTGATTGAACAATTATTTACTAAGGGCGAAAAAATCGACGATCTTAAAAGTATTGCCAAAACTATGATCCAAGATTTGGAAAACAAATCATCTGAGATATCCACTTCCTTTGCCCAATCCTTGGAACTTGATGATCAACTTTCATTAAGAATTCTTCTTTTCATAAAGGAACACACCAATTCCGAGGTAAATGACGGAAGCAATGCATCTACGACACTGGAAATCGAATACATCTCTCCAGATTTTATTAATGAAAAATCCATATCCCAAGCGCAATGTGACGATCGAGTAGAATCTCTTGTCCGCTTGGGCTATATCCACCTTGAAGGCGACAAAGTCAAACTAGATCCTATCGTAGCCAAGGTAATGTGATTGAGATGGGACTCCAACTTGGCGAGAAGTATTGGGACCTTCCGAGTATTCGGCTCTTCATTGATCGTGCGATAAACTCACTGCGTGATCATAAGAGTGTTATTATAATTTTACCGCCACTGATAGACACAGATGAATTCTGTGAGAAGTTCGACAATGAAATATGGAAATCTGAACTAACCCGACATGATGTTTCGCTAGATGAGGCAGATTGCAATCGAAAACCTATCGAGATATTAAATCAAGAGTTCTTTCCTGAACATTCAAATAGATTTCCAAAACCGTTGTCTGAGATCCAGGTTCGCGAAGAATTGCCAGATTTGATAATGCTCCAATATCTTCATAAATTGCCGAAAACCCAGTTAAGAGATTGGATTACGTTGATGGACAACTGGTCTGAACTAGCCCATCAAAATATAAATGCGGGCAAGGCTGTGAAGCCGATCGTCGCGGTCGTATCAGCAGAGCTCGTCTTAGATATTTTGCCACAAAGTAATTTGTTTCTCGACTATTATTGGTGGTGGGGATTCCCATCATCTCTTGAAGTTAACTTTCTGTTTCGGTCACAGGCTACATATTTCAGTAATGATCCTAGCAATATTTGGAAAGAAAAATTATTGTGTTCGCTAGCCCCTGGCGATATAAAACTCCTCGAACATTTATGGGATTTATCTGCCAAGAATTTCACAGATTTAATCAACGCCATTAAATCATATCCTCACCCAAATAGGGCCAACTCGAGCCCTTCAAAGTTGCCGAATAAACTAGGTCACATAACCGACTTGCCATCTTTCTTCCCTGGTGCTGCCCCACCAAAGAGTGTGCAACAATTATGGGGAAAGGGCGACATTTATGCAACTATCGAATACGGCATAGAGTTTCATCCATTAGTACTATTGGATCGAAACACTGAAGCAATTCGTCATCGTCTTTGGAGAAGCCAAGGTGAACTGCTACTACCAATGATTGACAGCCTCCGCATAGATATGTGCCAAGAGTTGACCCAAAAATTTGGAGCCGATTGGCCTTATCGATGGGCTACACCTGAAGACCCGGAGGATGAAAAAAGCGTAAAGGAAAATCCAGCGGCTGCTCAACTTGGTTATATAGTCTATTTGATAGAAACAAACCCCAAATTTGTAAATTATAGAAAATGGCTACCGATTGCAAGAACGGCTAAAAACATTCGGAACAATCTCGCACATTATAGAACAATCGACAATTTTGAGAGTTTAACATCATTTATGAATTCAGTTATGAAGAGAAACGAAGAGATATAAGAGTTACAAAATGCCATCCAATGCCTTCATTACCAATGCTCCATCTCACACGCTAAAAAAGCGTCTTGAGGAACTTATACAGCACAGCAGGGAACTTAAGTTTCTTGTCGGCTTTTTTCTGTTCTCCTAGAGCGCGTGGACTAGATCTGCGCGGAATATAATCCGAACATGACGGCAATCTATCACATCACGCACATTCGAAATCTGCCTGAAATTCTCAGAGACAACGGTCTGTGGTGTGATCGCATTGTCTCAGAGCGCGGGCTGGCGCATGTCAGCATTGCGCATCAGCACATCAAAGAAAGGCGCGCCGCGAAGCGAGTCCCTGTTTCGGCAGGCGGCGTTCTGGCAGATTATGTGCCTTTCTATTTTGCGCCGCGCTCGCCCATGCTGTATTCTATCCATCGCGGGAACGTAGCGGGATATTCGGACGGGCAAAAACCAATTCTTCATTTGGTTTCGTCGGCGGAAGTTATTCAACGTAGAAAATTGCCGTTTGCTTTTACTGACGGACATGCGCCCATGAACATCAGCCAATATTATGACAATTTGAACGACCTGAATCAAATTGACTGGAAAATCATGAAAGAAACCTATTGGGCAGATACAGTGGAAGATGGCGATCGCTCCCGGCGCAGGCAGGCAGAGTTTCTAGTTTATCAATTCTTCCCGTTCGAACTGATCGAATCCATCGGCGTCATCAATCGGGATATGGCAGCGCAGGCTACAGGTCTGCTTCAAGAATTGAAACAAAAGCCAAATGTAAAAGTCGTCCCTGCATGGTATTATTGAGTTGGAGTTCCCCATGATCGAATTTGCTCACGGAAACCTGTTACAAGCAGATGTGGAAGCACTGGTTAACACCATCAACACGGTAGGCGTAATGGGCAAGGGGATCGCGTTACAATTCAAGCAGGCTTTCCCTGCCAATTTTGCCGCCTACGAAAGAGCTGCCAAACGCAAGGAGATTGTCCCCGGTAAAATGTTCGTCTTTGAAACAGGCACATTCTCCAACCCGCGTTATGTTATCAACTTTCCCACCAAGAGACATTGGCGCGGTAAGGCGCGGCTTGATGACATCGAGATGGGTTTACAGGATTTAGTCCAAGTATTAAAGGTGCGAAAAATCCATTCTGTTGCCGTTCCACCGCTCGGTTGCGGCTTTGGAGGATTGGATTGGGGTGAAGTACGTCCCTTGATTGTTTCCGCTTTGGAATCCGTCCCGGAAGTAAAAGTTTTGGTTTATCCGCCAGAGGGGGCACCCGCCGCTGAGAAGATGAAGATCGGCACGAACCGCCCGCGCTTGACAATGGGCCGGGCGGCGTTAATTGAACTCATTGCCAAATATGCCCTGCCTGGGTATCAGCTAACCCAATTGGAAATTCAAAAACTGGCTTACTTCCTGCAAATGGCGGGTGAGCCTTTGAAGTTGAACTATGTCAAACAGCAATACGGTCCCTATGCTGAAAATCTGCATTTTGTCTTGCAGGTTCTCAGTGGGCACTATCTTACAGGCTATGGGGACCGCAGCGGCAGTAGGGCAAATATTCATCTATTGCAAGGCGCGAATGAAGAGGCAGAAGCTTTTTTGAATCAATATCCCGAAACAAAGCAACGCTTGGAACGCGTGGCACAACTGATACAAGGATTTGAGACACCCTACGGAATGGAACTTCTGGCCACCGTACATTGGCTGGCAAATGAAAACCCATCCGTAAAACACGACCCACGGGTTGCGGTAAAAGGTTTCGAATCGTGGAATCAACGCAAGCGGGATTATTTCAAGCCAGAACATATTTACACAGCTTGGGAGCGACTCCGCAATTTTGGGTGGTTTTGACATACCATGCCAGCCCATGCCTTTATCACCAATTCCGATTCCCATACGCTGAAAAAGCGGCTTGAAGAACTTATCCAGCATAGCAAAGAACTCAAGTTTCTTGTTGGTTTTTTCTATTTCTCCGGCTGGCAAGAACTTTACGAGAGCCTGAAAACGCATGATGGCATTACGATCAAATTGCTTGTGGGCTTGGATGTAGATAAGAGCCTGAGCCAGATCTTTGAAGTCGAAAAAGACGGCCAGGAATTGAGCAACGATGAACTTGCAGATCGCTTTTTTGAGTCCTTGCATATCGCGCTCAATGATGAAGTACTGGATAACCAAGTCTTCTACGAGCAGGTCTCTTATTTCCTTGAATTGCTCCAAAACGGAAGATTGCAGATCAAGAAAACTCTGGAACCCAACCATGCCAAGCTATATTTCTTCAAGGTAAAAGATGAATTGTCCGCTCTCTCTCCAAATGGCAGGTTTATTACAGGCTCTAGTAATTTGACGCGTGCAGGCGTTCAGGGTCAGAACGAATTCAATGTCGAAATATCGGATTATGGAACAAAAGAGGCGGAGGATTATTTCGATGAATTATGGCGAACTGCCGTTCCCATCACCGAACTTCCCGAACGGAAAGACTACCTAATACATTTGGTGCACAATAAAACGCAAGTTGCCACAGTAGACCCATTTGAAGCATACGCGCTGGTATTAAAAACCTATCTTGATTTGGTAGAACAGAAAAGCATCAAGCCGCATGTCAAACGTCTGCTCGAAGAAAGTGGATACAAGGACTACCAATATCAAACAGACGCAGTTAATCAAGCACTGACGATCATCGAGCAGTATAACGGCGTCATCATTGCGGATGTGGTCGGACTGGGGAAATCGGTCATTGCGGGGATGCTGGCGCGCAATCTTGGCAAGCGCGGTATGGTGATATGCCCACCAGGTTTGATAGGTGATCCCAGAAGAAAAGACTCGGGTTGGAATAAATATTTGGATGATTTCAAACTCTATGATTGGGAAGTCCGTTCGTCTGGTTTACTTGAGGATGCCAATGCGTATTTACAGGAACATGGCGAAGATATCGAAGTCATTATCGTAGATGAAGCGCATCGCTTCCGCAACGAAGATACGGAGGACTACGAATGGTTGAGCAATATCTGCCGCAACCGCATTGTCATCCTGCTGACTGCCACGCCTTTCAATAACACTCCCGCCGATATATTTACCTTGCTCAAACTTTTCATCGTACCTGGCAAGTCTAAGATCACATTGGATGAAAATCTCGAAGGACGTTTTTCTCGCTACAATGCTGATTTCAGACGGTTATCATACATCCTGCGCTACCATAACAATAAAGACATTGAAAAGCGTGCCCGTTCTGAAAAATACTACGACCAGATGTTTGAGTGGTCATTGCCAATCGACATCCAGAGGGTAAAACGTAAGGCGACTCAGCTTGCCGCAGAAATACGAGCAGTTCTTGAGCCTGTCCTTATTCGACGCAATCGGCTTGATCTAAAAAATGATCCTGTGTACTCAAAAGAAGTTACCCAGCTTTCCGATGTTCAAGATCCACAGGAGATATTCTACGCGCTCTCGCCGGAGCAAATGGAATTCTATAATCAGGTCATTGAGGAGTATTTTAGCGAAGACGGGCGTTTTCGCGGCGCCATCTACCAGCCGTTTGTCTATGAAGAACACGAATCGCTCACCGATGCAGATAAACTGGGAGAAGAAGAAAACCGAACCTATCAGCAGCAGCGCAACCTTTATGAATTCATGCGCCGTTTATTAGTCAAGCGCTTTGAGAGTTCATTCGGTGCCTTTGCTGAAAGCATTGCTCATTTTGAAAGAATCCACGAGCGGGTCCTTGAGTTCATCAAAAGTTCAAGTGGCAAATATATATTGGACCGCAAGCTCATTGAGAGAATCTACAATAGCGACCCGGATGACATAGACGCGGCACTGGAAGAATTCGAGCGTATGCTTTCGGAGATGAAAAAGCGTCCGAAGAATCAGCACATTTACGTTGTTGCTGATTTCGATCTAGCTGATCAATTCATGCAGGATATTGAGAGTGATTTGGAACTCATGCGTGAAATTCGTGCTCAGGTGGAAAAACTGGCTTTGGTGTCCCATGATCCAAAAGCGAAGGCGCTGGTGAAAGAGGTTCAAAAAATCTTAAAGACAAGACCTGAACCACATGAGCCAAAGCGAAAAGTCATTATCTTTAGCGAATATACCGATACTGTTCGGCATCTTGAGCCAATTTTCGAAAAGGCATTCCCTGGAAAAATTGTTAGCTCCAATGCCGGGCTATCTCCTCATCAATTGAAGCGGATTCTTTCAAATTTTGATGCCAGTATCAAATCCAAGGATCAGGCCGATGATTTTGAAATATTGCTTACCACCGATAAACTCTCCGAAGGAGTTAATCTAAATCGCGCAGGTGCGATTATTAACTATGACATTCCGTGGAATCCAACGCGTGTGATTCAGCGTGTAGGACGTATAAACCGCATCGGGGCTAAGGTCTTCCAGAACCTGTATATCTACAATTTCTTCCCCACCGAGCAAGGGGCGGATATTATAAAAAGTCGGGAAATTGCTGGCCAAAAGATGTTTCTGATCCATAACACCTTGGGTGAAGATGCCAAGATCTTTGCCGTAGATGAAACACCAACACCATCCGAGCTTTTCAAACGCGTGAACATTAATCCCGATGATGAACAAGAACAAAGCACGTTGACGAAAGTCCGGAGATCGTATTTTGAGATTAAATCACGGCATCCGGAGGTCGCAGATAGGATTAAAGACTTTCCTGCGCGCGTAAAAACTGCAAAAGCGGATGCGAATGATCAATTGCTGGTCTTCCGTCGAAAAGGATTAGGCTTGTTCATCCAAAGCGTGGATGATACGAAGCAGGAGAAACCAGAGATCAGATCGCCGTTGTTTGAAGAAACGTTACCATTGATTGAATGTTCAGTGGATGAGGCTCGGCTTAATTTGAGCTCGCGTTTTTGGAATTCCTATGAGGCAATCAAAGCGTATCGCGAGGTCCAACATGTTCCCAAGAGTGAGGTCGCCCTTGAAGTCAAAGCACTGAATAATCTATCAACTGCCCTTCATACGTACAAGGACCAGTTTGAAGAATATCTTCCTTTTATTCGCATGTTGATTGAAGACCTGCGCGATTATAAAACTTTAGCAAAGTCTACGCTTCGGAGGTTTGCCGGTATTAAGTTGGATTCAAGCAAACCAGCATCAATTACAGATTTCAACTCTGAATTAGAAGCTGTGAGAAGTAATTTAGGCGACGACTATTTGGATATCGTCAAAGAAAGATTAGGGACTTTGAAGAGCGAGGTAATTATAGCGATTGAAAATCAGAAAGGCTAGAACCGACATCTTCTATGTTGAATAGGACGTTCGAAGCTGACCTGCGCATGTACAGAATTCACCAAATACAAGAAGCCGATTTGCCTGATGTTGCGGACCTTGATTACGAGGCTTTTTCGCCTTACGGTACCGCAGAAAATCCAGAGACATTTGCTTTGCGCTTTAAAGCATTCCCTTCGGGCTTTATTGTTCTGAAGGAAGGTAATGATATTGTAGCTTACGGAAGTTCTGAAAAGTGGTTAACGGCGCGTGAACCTGGATTGGATGAAAACCCACTTGATACGCACAAGCCCAACGGGAAAATATTTTGCATTACTGGAATGGCAGTCCGAATCAAATATCGTGGGAAAGGCTATGGATTGGCAGTGCTGGACTATCTGATACAACTCGCTAAGCGTGAACGATGCGCCAAAATTGTTCTTGAAACAACTCATGCACAAGGCTTATATTTGAAGCGAGGATTCAAGACAATAGAAAGCCGTAGTGAGCGCGGAGTTACGCTTGATATTATGGCATTGGATTTGAAATATGACGATTGAACAACGGCGCGTTGCCGCTTATCCGTATGAATTGCCCACTTTGCTCTGTTTCGGGGACGCTTCGCGGCGGGTGAAGGTCAATGCGTTGAGGGAGTTGCAAGTCAAGAGCGAGAGTGACCTGTTGGCGCTGATGCCTTTCGTGTTGGATAAGGCATTTAAGGGAGAGTTGTGAAATGACTATTCACCAACTAATTTATCAGCGTTTAAAGGAAGTCGCAAAAAATGGCGACTTGATTACATATGGCGAAATTGCGCCTTTGGCAAACTTGAACATGGAAAGCGCAGATGACCGAAATAAAATTGCTCACATTCTCGGCGACATTTCTACATATGAAAATAAGCAGGGAAGACCTATGCTATCGGCAATAGTGGTTTTGGCTGATTATGGTTATCCAGGTGATGGGTTCTTTAAATTGGCTCGTGAATTAGGACTCCATCACGGAAGAAAAGAGTTCGAAGATTTAAATTTCTTTGCTCAAGAAGTAAAAAGAGTTCATAATTACTGGAAAACCGATGGTGAGTAATAGCATTATCGCTCTTCCGGATGGCTTGCAGGCAAAGGTCAATGCATTGAGGAAGTTGCAAGGCAAGAGCGGAGAAGAGTTGTCCGCATTGATATCGGCAGTGTTGGATAGAGCTTTCAGTGGAGAACTCTAAGGAGATCTAGAATGACTAGCGATGAATTTGAATATGATGTGGCTCTGTCATTTGCAGGTGAAGATAGAATGATCGTCGAGAAATTCGCAAAACTGCTCAAAGCGAGAGATATAAAGGTGTTTTATGATGAATATGAAGCTGCCGATTTGTGGGGGAAGGATTTAGTCGATCACCTGGCAGAGATTTACAGCAAGAAGGCGCGATATTGCGCGATGTTCATTTCTCACAACTATCCGCTCAAAAAATGGACGAAACTGGAGCGAAAGTACGCGCAAGAGCGAGCATTTCGTGATGCGAATGAGTATATTCTCCCCATCCGATTGGATGATACAGAGGTACCAGGTATCACAGAAACAACAGGCTATAGAGATATACGCCAACATTCGATGGAGAGTATTGTTAGCTTACTTGAGCAAAAGCTGGCAAAAGCAAAAGGGCAAGATCATCCATCTCTTCAGCGATCAGTATCTCCATTTTTCAGCTCAATTCCAATGCCCAATAGAAAAAGGACTTTCAATCAATTGGAAAAAGATCGCTTTGCCAAAGAGGCATTTAATTACATCAAGCAATATTTCCAGCAGGCGCTACGACAACTTGAAAGCAGTTATTCGGATATTCAGACTGACTTCACTGAAAGAAGCACCGTTGAGTTTATGGGCAAGATTTATATTCGAGGAAATCTTTTTCGACAATGTCAAATTTGGCTAGGAGACGATAGAAGTTCTGACACGATTTATTACAACGAAGGGTTTTTGATGTCGAGTGCAAAAAACTCATTTAATGATTATCTCCCTGTGGAAAGCGATGGAGAAGAGTTAAGATTACACATTGGAAACATGGCTATAGGCGCGAAAGTGGAAGAACCTTTAGCAACAAAAGAAAATGCTGCTCAATATCTATGGGAGCGGATAACGTCTTATCTTGAATCCAGGTAGACAAATCTAAAGAAAAACGAATAGGTGAATCTATGGACGAATCGTTCCAAAAGCATCTCGAATTCATTCAAAACATAATAAATCGCATGTCCAATAATTCTTTCCTCTTGAAAGGATGGAATGTGACCGTGTCATCGGCCGTCTTAGTCTTGATCATAAGCAACCCCAATCCTCTTTTTGCAATAGTTGCGCTGTTGTCATCTCTGTCATTCTGGGGCCTCGATGCATACTATTTACGGCAAGAAAGACTTTTTCGCAGTCTATATGACGATTTGCGAGTGAGTTCAAACATCAAGAAGGAAAAGAAAGTTGAAGTATTTAGTTTGGATACGGAGAAATATGAAACGCTGGTCCCAAGCTGGTTCCGAACCTTATGGTCGAAGTCAATCATTTGGTTGCATGGCGTCATAATCGCTGTTGTTATCTTTACCGTTATTGCACTTCTGGTATCGCCACGAAAATGGATACCGTAATAAAAAGGTATGAATGACTGAAAAGAATCCTCTTTCATCATATGATGAAATTAAGCAACTAATTGGAGATCCTAAACTTCGGATAAGACTCTACGATCGCGTTCGGGCGATGTCTGATATTTTGATTGCCGCCACAGCGGAAGACCATTTTCCGTTGAATGCTAAGTTAAACAGTGACGAGCTTGCTTTGCGCCTTAAACAATATGAAGAATCTTCATCTGAATCCATCATAGTGATGTTTTTAATTGGGCTTTGGGGAAATTCGGATCACTACCTTTCTATCTCTGTTCCTGTTAAGCAATTTTCCGTACAGCTAGGAAAAGATTCTCGTAGTAATCAATGGACATCTCTTCGGCTATATCCATTGATGCTCTTAATGTATGCCTTAGGGATTGGGGCTATCACGGCAAATAATTACCCCATTTTGTACAGCTTTTTTCAATCAACGTTTAATATCCTTTCTTATCCTTTTAATAGTGTTCCTCTTGTGTATGCAATGGAGGAAGGATTTCGAGCAGCTCAGAGCTTATTTAAATTGTTGCCAGGCTTTAAGAATAACTATAGCCCTGCCAGCGAATACTTGTTTAATTTTTTGAAAGATAAACTCAAGGATATTCTTGTATTCGCTGACGAGTACGAAATCATATTTGATCGCTTCGAAGTTATCTATGCACTTCAGTATGCACACGAGCGTGGGAAGATTTCTGGACATGTATGGGGTCCTATTGGTAGATCCGGATGGCAATTTTCAAGAGGAGATGAAGTCAATCCCTTTAGCCTTTTACACGATGAAGCATCTCGAATGAAAGAATCTTGGCCGCTCTTGAAAGCAGGCTTCTTTGATGGTTCATATGAAAGATTTGAACAGCTCGCACAGCAGTATGCACAAGAATTACGCAATTATCGTTGATAAGAAAGCCAATGCGCTGCCTCCGCGTTCTTCCGGACAGTTGCAGTCCGCGAGCGTGGAGGAACTGCACCCGCTTTTTAGGCGAATGTTGACGCCGTCCGTCCTGGCGGATAGGG
>JBJKOR010000804.1:0-2596 GCA_046707185.1 Anaerolineales bacterium
ATACCGAAACTACCGGGCTGGATAATGAGCGCGAGACCATCATCGAGATTGGAGCCGTTAAATTCAAAGGCAATCGCGTTGAGGATGAATGGTCATCGCTGATCAATCCCAATCGCCACATTTCCAATTTTATTACCACGCTCACCGGCATCGACGACGCCATGGTGCGCGACGCGCCGCGCATCCGCGATGTGGCGCATGAGCTGGAAGCGTTTGTCGGCGAGGCGCCGATCGTGGGACATAATATCCGCTTCGATTTAGGTTTCCTTCAAAAACAAATTCCATTTGCTTACAACGACATTATTGATACCTACGAGCTGGCTTCCGTGCTCTTGCCGAACGCCAGCCGGTATAATCTCGGCGCGCTGGGAAAAAGCTTGGGTGTTGCCTTGCCCGCCACGCATCGCGCCCTGGACGATGCGCGCGCCACGCACGGCGTCTTCAATCGTCTATATGAAATGGCACGCGAGCTGCCGCTGGAGTTGATCGCCGAAATCGTCCGCTTGGGCGAGCCAATTGAATGGGACGGAAATGTTGTCTTCCAAGAAATTTTGAAAGCGCGAGCAAAAGAAGGTATTCAAGCCAAAAAAGTAACGAGTAAAACCTTTCGACAAGGCTCAGGGCAAGCGCAAGTCTTCGATGATGGCAGCGATCGTTATCCACCGTTGGAGAATCCGGAAACACCGAGCGCGCTCGATGCCGAAGAGGTCGCGTCCATTCTCGAATACGGCGGGCCGTTTTCACAATATTTCGAATCCTACGAGCATCGCCCAGAACAAGTGGAAATGCTTAGGGCAATAACCAATGCGCTTTCGAACGGAGTCCATTTGATGGTCGAAGCGGGAACCGGCGTCGGCAAATCTTTCGCGTATCTCGTGCCCGCCGCGTTGTTCGCGACGCAAAATAATACGCGCGTGGTTATATCCACAAACACCATCAATCTGCAAGATCAATTGATTCAAAAAGACATCCCCGATCTGCGTGCGGCACTCGATCTCAATGTGCGCGCCGCAGTGCTGAAAGGCCGTTCTAATTATCTTTGTCCGCGCCGACTCGAAAACCTGCGTCAATACGGCCCGCGCAACACGGATGAAATGCGTGTGCTCGCCAAAATCCTGGTATGGCAAATGCAAAACGAATCGGGCGATCGCAACGAGATCAATCTCACCGGCAACCCCGAGCGCGAGGTGTGGTTGAAGATTTCGGCGGAGGATGATGCGTGTACCACCGAGACCTGCATCAAGCGCACGGGCGGTACGTGTCCATTTCATCGCGCAAAGTCCGCGGCGCAAACCGCGCATCTGCTGATTGTCAACCACGCGCTGCTTTTGTCGGACGTTGCCACCGGTAGCAAAGTCTTGCCGGAGTATTCGTATTTGATCGTGGATGAAGCGCATCATCTCGAAGATGCAACAACGAACGCCTTATCGTTCAAGCTGACACAATTCGACATGGATCGAATGTTGAAGGAAGTCGGCGGATCGAGCGCGGGCGTGTTGGGACGCATGCTGACCGAGACAAAAGACTCGCTGCGCCCCTCCGACTTCGGCCTGCTCCAGCAAAAGGTCAGCCGCGCCACCGACATGGCGTTCCGTTTACAGGAACAGAACCGCGAGTTTTTCAACACGCTGACGGAGTTCGCCGCCTTTCAACGCGAAGGACAGCCGCCATCTAATTATTCATGGCAGGCGCGCATCCTGCCCGCCACGCGGACTCTGCCGCATTGGGATGAAGTCGAGATCAAATGGGACGAGACCGGCGGCACGCTGAATCTGTTGTTGAATAGCATCGCAGAGATTCACAAAGCCGCCTCGGATTTATATTCGGACGGACACGACAATCTCGAAGATGTAATCGGCGACATCGGCAATATCTATCGCCGAATGAACGAAGCCTACAACAACATCACCGGGATGATCAGCCAGCCGAATCAGGGTTTGGTGTATTGGATCGAGATCAATCCACGCGGCGAGAAACTCTCGCTCAACGCCGCGCCGCTGCGGGTCGGGCCGATGATCGAAGAGAATCTCTGGCATCAGAAAGCGAGCGTGGTTCTCACATCCGCCACATTGACCGCCCACGGCGAGTTCGATTATCTGCGCAACACGCTCGGCGCGGACGAAGCCGATGAAATGCAGCTTGGTTCGCCGTTCGATTATGATACGAGCACGCTGCAATATGTCGCCAACGACATTCCCGAGCCGAACGCTTCGGGGTATCAGCAAGCGCTCGACCGATCCATCGTTGCCACCGCCAAAGCCACTGGCGGAAGAATGTTGGTGTTGTTCACCTCGTACACGGCGTTGAAGAAAACCGCGCAAGCCATCACGGGCCCGCTAGCGCGCGAAGATATTTATGTCTACGAACAAGGCGACGGCGCATCGCCGAATGCCTTGCTCGAATCGTTCAAGTCCACCGAGCGCGCCGTGCTGCTTGGGACGCGTTCGTTTTGGGAAGGCGTGGACGTGCCGGGGGATGCGTTATCGGTGGTAATGATTACAAAACTGCCCTTCGATGTTCCGACCGATCCATTGATCGCGGCGCGCTCCGAGTTGTACGAAGACTCGTTCAATGAATATTATCTGCCCGAAGCGAT
>JBJKOR010000805.1:0-6635 GCA_046707185.1 Anaerolineales bacterium
TGGCAGTCAATCCCCGGAGGGTAACTCCTCCGGGGACTTTTTGATGCCCAGATTTTCCAGCCAAAATTCAAACCGATAAAGACATAACCGAAAAGGACAGAACATGAACAGATTCACAATGATGGCAGTGATCCGCGCCACAGCGCCTGATCACGTAAAGAAAGACATTGAACAGATCGAACGCGGTTACGATCATCTCAACGAGAAGCTGGCCGAGATCAGAAAGATCAAACGCCAGTTGCTCGATCTTGAAAACTCCCTCGTGGCAAAGGTGTGCAACGCCAAAGCCAACCCGCCAAATCAATCAGGTGATGACGATTGCCCCGTCACCAGCGACGAATTCAACGGCGCTCCTTCATGCGAGAAGATCTTTGCGGAAATGCTCACCATTGAAAGACCCGGCGCATCAAGCGCACAGTCCATATAAACCCAGAAAAACAATCTGTCCACATCGGGATTGCCCGGTCCATCGGGGGCCGGGCGATTCTTTCCTAACATGAAAACACTTGACCTAACACCAATCCTCAAGCGCCACGGCTTTCGTTATCCCCGACGGTTCAGGATCATTGACTGGTGGCGATGCAACAACGACGGAACATTCACACCCTCCACTTCGCGTGGCATGGCGATGATGTTTTACGATCGCTGCAAATTGCTGGCGGCGTGGCTGCCAACAAAACCAGAAAGGACACAATAAGTGATTCGCTCTCAGCCCATCCGATGGGTGGGCTGAAGGCGGAGCGCCAAACTACCCGCTGGCGTCCGTTCCCCGCTGTCTCTGAGTGGAGAAGCGGGGATATTCTTTGCGGGAATCCCGAAAGACAGAATGCAACTCAAGAAGCATTACAGACGGCTGGCAGATGGAACACGGCAGCTTGTTGCCGCGACCATTGGAAATGAACCTTATGCAAAAGGAACGATTCCGTTCAAAATCACACCCCATGTCAGGTTCAACCCTGTCATGGTTCAAATCCCGATTCATCATAGACGGGTGCGATAAATACATCCCGTTTTTCACAACCACCATGAACACCAATGGTGCAGATGGATAACAATAACATTGACATGGTGGAGCACAACGCTCCATCATGCTCCCAACCAAACCGATGAGCGAAGACAATCAACAACAGCTTGTTGGAACCATATTCAACGATGATCAAGTCCAGCACATCACTGACATACTAAACGCCCGCGTTGACGACATAGAGATGGTCAAACTTCTCAAGGAGTATCTTGAGCAGTTCCGATCAGAACTTGAGGCACGCGGGTATGAACCAACATACCTTGCCTACGCGCTGATGCATGCGGGCAATGAAGAGCGAAGACGGATTAACAAAAATCAATGATTTCCCGTTGAGTGACGGGGATTAAGGTGGCTGCGGTCCACCCATATGGCAAATGCCATCCGCGACAGGCCAGCCGGGTTTCAGCCTGAACACGAACCGAAACCCAAAAGGACAGTAAAACTATGAATACAACCAACTTCGATCCTAACACCTACATCAGTGAGCAAATCCGGGCAAAGGCTGATGCGAAAATCCGCCCGCTGGTTACTTCTGTTTCCAGCGAACTGGACTTGCGTGCTGCGAAGGAGAAGGAGTACGAACAGTTCGTCAAGCAGTCTGACGAGCGCATGGCCAAGCTCAAGGAGGCGATTGAAACCGCGAAGGCGGAAGTCACTTCCTCGGAACGCGCCCTGCGCAGCAATCTGTCGAACGCTCGCGTGAGCGAATAACCCGCCAGAAAACCCTCAAACACATAGAAAAGAAAGGACAGTCAAATGTTTAGAGCAATCGTGTGTTATGGAGCGGATGAAACGGTCCTCGAATCACCCGAGCCGATTACGGTCGGCCAAATCCGCCGTGATGCCCGCGTCAAGATGGAGTTGGGCTACGGTGACAATGTTCGAATCAAACTGAAGGGAATCGAACAACCTGACGAAGCCATCATTCCACAAGATGCGCGGGTTCAGGTCGAGACGGCAGCCAACAAGAAGGCTGCCTAACAACTTCACTCAAGGACCATCCGAAGCGCGGAATTCGGGTGGTCCATTTTTTGTTTAATCCTCAAGCCTGAAATAGACAATGAACAACAAAGAATACATCATCAAACCAACCGGAGAAGTTATTCTCCGAACCATCACAGAAACCGAGCTTGACGCTTCCGGTAAAATCATGGAGATCGCCAAGAGGCATCATCAGTCCACATTTAAAAATGTGGCTGAACTGAAGTCTGGAAACGTAGTTCACGTCAGTGTGATTGGAACAGTTCAGTTCTACGTAACCATCGGACTCACCGCACTTCGATTCCAATGTCCGTTTTCTAAAACGGGAGAAGGAATCCTATCCCCTTCATTCAGAGCTGAAGAAGGATCGCAGGAAATGGACTTGGTATGGACAATGGGAGACGCTATCTCCAAGTCGTATCCAATGCGGATGTTTCTGCTTTTGCAGATCACGAAAAGATCGGATGGGTCTTTTGAAACCGGCAAACAATACTTCTTTGCCATGAATTCCAGCGGCAACAAGTGGCGTCTCCCGGTCAGCAATGTCTATGACCACTGCGAACTGTGCGCGGGTTCCTATCCGGTTGACAAAACGCTGATCGGAACCGCCCAGCAGTGCTTTGATCAGTTCTACAACTCAAAGTGGAATTCTGACTTGTCTAAATCAAGCGAGGATAACACTGAAAAGGTGTTCCGATTCAAACTCACCAATGACTCCATCCAGACCATTGCCGCTTCAGTCAAGGACTGGACGAAGTGCTGTCTGAAAGTTGCCAACTCTGAACTCGATCAAGCGATTGTATGAAAACAAAACTCACTGAAGAAATCGCTGCCGAGATTGGCACTTGGGCCGCATCAATGCCATCCATCTATGCAAGGTCTGTAGCGCAGATCAAGCCGGTTGGAATTCATGCACATCTGGTAATGCCAGATATTGCGCCTGCTCGATCCATCATGGCTTACCTGATTGGCTGCAACGATCCAGAGATTACAAGACTTCTCACTGAGGATCAGATCAACACATTCTTTGTCATTGTCGAAGATGCCAGAATGAAATGGGTTGAGGCTTGTGAGAAAACCGAAGGCAAGATGTTATACGCTGCGTTGAACCAATCAGCCGCCTATCTATGAGAACCTACGTTATTGGAGCAGGGGGTGTGGGTAGCTGGCTTGTCCCATCGCTCTGCATGTTGATAGGCTCCGGTTCTGTCACTGTCATTGACGGAGACATGCTGGAGGAAAAGAACCTCAATCGCCAGTTGTTCACTCCGGAAGAAATCGGTAGAAACAAGGCTGAAGCTCTAGCAAAGAAATACGGGTGCGACTTCCGCGCTGCGTGGTTCACTGTCCCGCTGATCAGGCCAAACTTTGATGATTGGATGATCGTGTGCGTGGACAACGATCCCGCACGAAGGGACGCGCTGCTGGTTGCAGATCGGCTTGACTGCCGGTGCATCTTCGCTGCGAACGAGCTTCACTCCGCTGAAGCCTATATCTACCTGCCCGAATGGAGGGAAACAAACCTTGATCCACGGATTTACTATCCCGAGATCAACACCAATCAGGCAAACGATCCTCGGGCGCTTACCATCGGCTGCACCGGCCACGCTCAGCAGGAAAACCCACAACTCGTAACTGCCAATCTCACTGCCGCAGATTTCGCAATGAGACTTTTTACATTATGGGAGATGGAGCTTTTCCGTAAACCACATCTAAAAGTAAGGCAATCAACTCAGCCTTACAAACTGGTAGCAAACCTTTCCAGCCTTGAATTCCATCGGGTTGGAGAACCGAAACAAAACACTGAAAGGACAAAATGAGCACTGAAACCAATGAGATTGAATCTCCAAAAAAGATCACCAAAACCATTGAGATCATCGCCAAGATGAGTGCCTTGGAATTGAATGCAAATCTCGTTACTCGGGAGCACAAATTCCTCCTTCAGCGGGAAGATTTGCGATTTTCATCACTCAACGGTGGATGGACACATAATCCAAAAAGGGCGAATATCTATACGAGAAGTTTTGTGGACTCTTCCACTGAACACCTCTGCCTCCTGATCAAAAGCCCGTTTGAAAACAAGGCTTACACCCTCTCTGAATTGGAGGCACTGGACAAATCTCTCGATGTATTCAAAAAAGAATGCGTGGTTGAACAGATTGAATCTCATAATCCAGACTTCGGGAAGTTTCTCAATAGGAACCGGAGTGGTGGATACGGCGCTCCGTGTTGCGTTGATTTGAAGGGCGCGAAGATAGACAAAGTTAGAAATGCAATATTGGCGTTAGAAATAACCCCAAGGACCAATCATCTTGGAATCAGGATTGTCGAGTCTCTTCCGTTTGAAATGGGATGCATGGATTCTGATCCGATTGAACCGATGCTCAAGTCAATGCTATTGAGCGCCCCAAGGAACGAAACGATCCGCAGCATGGTCAACGCGGCAATGAAGAAGCCGATTCCGGATGATCTGGTTGAATACGATAAGATCATTGAGTGGTCCATGAAACAATCCACCGGTCCCAAAAAGCTGGATGAACCGATGATTCTTCAATGGGAAGAGTTCGAGGTTGATCCGGTGCTGGATATTAAAATCTCAACCCACGAAGAAGTTATCGGGAAAGCAAGGTGGAGCGGAACATTCCGTGGAGAAGGTTCCGTCAATGTGGATTTGGAAGAACTGATTGATGACAATGAGAGTGAAATCAGAAATTGGAGTGATGTGATGAGTCTGATAAGAGATCGCATTAATGATTTCGCCAACGAAGTAGTTCCACCTCAGGAACATGATGATGATGATGACGAATACGAGGATCACGAAGTCGGCGACACTACGGATAGCGGATGGGATTACTCGGATAACTCACTTCATATCCTCGACTCCGTGAAGCGCGTGATCCGTTCCATCAATCCAACCCTTGCGGAAAGTCTTGACGAAAACACCTAACATAAACAAAACAAGAAAGGACAGAACAGCAGTATGAAATCAATAGAGATGGTCGGGAACGAATTCCATTTGAAGCGTTCATTCACCGGGTTGTTTGACCGAACCTTCAAGCACGAGATCAAGGAGACGAAAAGCGAGCTGATCTACCAAGGGCCAAAAATCCCGCCAGAGGAATGGCGCAAGGTGCTTGCGTTCTTCAAGTGGACATTCACTGAGCACGATTCCGAAAGTCAGGTTCGTGCATGGGTGAATCCCACGGCTGGAACGTGGAGGTTTTGGGCCATGAAGCAGGAGGCCAGAACTGGGATGAGTGCTCGTGAAATCGCCGTTGCGGAGACGGAAGAGGAAGCCCGAGCGCGGTTTGAATCGTGGGGGTTTGAACCCTCTGATGATTGGATCGCGTTCGGAACGGTTCACCATCACTGCCGCGCTGGAGCGTTCCAGAGTGGGACGGATGAGCAAGACGAAAAGGATCAGGAAGGTCTTCACATAACGATTGGTTCTATGCAAAAGGACCATTACGACATGCACGCCCGGTTCTATGTGAACAAGGTGAAGTTCCACCCGGTTGACATGACACTGTTTTGGAACATCGGCGCTGAACTTGAGCCAATTATTCCAGCCAATGTTCAGGATATTGTGGCTCGGCATCAGATGACCATTCCATCCGATTCTGAGTTTCCAGAAGTGTGGAAAACCAATGTTCAGCCTGCTCTCAAGATCGAAGTCAAGAAAAGCAAGAAGGGCAAGAAGAACCGCCAGCAGTTCAGCTTTCCCGGTCACTTCAATCAGCCTTGGCGCGATGCAATGGAAAAGGCAGACGATGCGTTGGTGTCATTGGTGGAAGTGTGCCACCAGGATAAAGTCACCGCAGACGACATGGACAAGGTGATTGAGATCGCCGGGGACATGCGGGGAATCTACTGGCAAATCTGGCTCAAGTGCAAATACGCCGAGTGTGATCCGGACGATCTTAAGAAGGCATGGACCCGGTTGCAGTTTCAGGCATCTCGCGACGGATTCGCCCTTAAAACAATGGATGAGATTTTGGATTATCTCAACCCACCAGAGCTGGTTGACGACAAATCCACAGCACCCACAAATGGCAACGTCGGATCGTTTGATCCGGCATCCAACGATCATCTGTTCGGAATGGGTTACGGCTGCTATTGAGAAAGGATTCACATGGAAACCAAATTCAAAGCAACCTGTGACATTTGTGGAGAGCCGGTTCGGGGCGCAGATACCGAGGATCAATTAAACCGAAACATTGGTCTGCACAAGCGTTCAAAGCACGGAATCAAAGGCCGTGAAAATGAACGCTATCTGCGAGAACTCGCCCGTGGTATGCGGGAGCATCAGAAGAAGAAACGGGGACGACCGCGCAAGAATCCGCTTCCAGAAGCCTCCGAACCAAAACCGGAAATACGAATCCTCCCAACAGTAAAGCCGTGCCTGTTGGATCACTGCCCGGCCTGTAACGCACGGTTCTACATCAGCACAACTCAATGAAAAAACAACCAAGAAAAGTTCCATCCAACCGAATCACGTTCGCTGGAATGTCGGATGCTGAATGTGTGGCGCTGGCGCAACTCGGTCAGAGCAACGCTGCCATTCAGCAGTCCACCCATCTAACCAATGGTCAGATCACCTATCGTCTTTCAAAGGCGAAAAGGATTGAAG
>JBJKOR010000806.1:0-1561 GCA_046707185.1 Anaerolineales bacterium
CGCCGTCTCCATTGCCCTTGCCGACTTTGACGCCATCACCGACTCCGACAACTGCCCAATTGATCTATCCATATACAATTGACGGGCTTCGACATCATCGATTCCAAAGCGGAAAAATCACGATCTCCTCCACCGTTGAAAAAACGGATACCTATACTCGTTATCTTATCAGCTATCCTAGCGACGGCTTGACCATCACGGGCATGATGCAAATTCCTGTGAATGGTCATCCACCGTATCCGGTCATCATCATGAATCACGGATACTTCGACCGCGAAGGGTATGTGCCCGGCGATGGAACCTATCGCGCTGCGGAATACTTGAATAAATATGGTTATATCACGCTCGCTTCGGATTATCGCAGTTGGGGCAAATCGGATATTGGTCCGAGTTTCTTTTATTCGGGGTTGGCCATCGATGTGATCAATCTAATGAACGCGATTCCATCCATCCCGCAGGCGGATCCGAACCGCATCGGGATTTGGGGACATAGTATGGGCGGCGGCGTTACAGCTTTGGTGTTGACGATTGATGCGCGTCCCAAGGCGGCGGTCTTTTACTCCACTGTCAGCGCGGACGATGCAGATTTGATTTCGGCGTGGGGAACGGGCTGTATCGGGGATATCTACAATGGCGAGCTTCAATCGAATTGCAATTCATCCGACATTATTCCTCTAAGCCTTCCTTCTAATTTAATCCACGCTTATCAATCCGCATCTTACGATCCAACATTGCTTCATCAAATTTCGCCGATCTATCACTTGGAGCTTGTCACGGCTCCCATTGAAATTTCCTATGGCACCAAGGATGGTTTGGCTATCGGCGGCGCGCCGCCCGCCTGGTCGCAGAAGCTGTATCAGGCGTTCAAAGATGCGGGGAAGAATGTCCAGCTCTTTGCCTATGATGGCGAACGTCATTCCTTCAATGGCGATGCCTGGCTGGCTTTCATGGATCGCACAACTCAATTCTTCGACCAGTACGTAAAGAATGCGACTCCATAAAGCCATTGCATTCGCGAAATACCGGTCTGATATACTTTAGGCAGGAGATAACACTCTTATAATGCGTGTAGTCAATATAATACACTAAAAATGCAAATTACAAGCACACAAAACAACAAAATCAAACACATTGCCAAACTACGCGACGACAAAAGACAACGCCAGCGCGATGGCTTAATGCTCGTCGAAGGAGTAGACGAGATCAACCTTGCGCTTGCAAGCGGCCATCAGCCGCGAACGATTCTTTCCGCGCCCGAGCTGGCCACGCGCCAAATCGAAAACACCAACGCTGAAATCATTACCGTCAGCCGCGCGGTCTTCGAGAAGATTTCCTATCGCGAAAACCCGGATGGGTGGCTGGCTGTATTTCCAATCCCAAAGTCTTCATTGGAAGATTTGGAGCTAAAAGTTCCGCCGTTGATCGTCGTCGCTGAGTCGATCGAGAAGCCGGGAAATTTGGGCGCCATGCTGCGCACAGCGGACGCGGCAGGCGCGGATGCTTTACTCTTGTGCGACCCGCGCGCCGATCTTTATAACCCGAACGTGGTACGCGCTTCACG
>JBJKOR010000807.1:0-7070 GCA_046707185.1 Anaerolineales bacterium
CAACAGCCGCTGCCCAGTGTGATCTCTGCGGAAAACGGAGTGCTTTCGCTTCTTACCCAAACCAAAGTGGACTCCGCACAATTCTTTGGAATCTTCACGCCATTGCCCATTCAATCCAATATCGATATGCGCCTTGTTCTGAACCAGCTTCAAACAGGTCAGGTATGGATTGGAATCATGGATGGTTCAGACCCGAACACATCGCAGGGGGTAATGATGGTGCTCTCGGAAGGCAATATTCAAAAGCAGGTCTTTGTCATCCGGCAAATTCCACAATACCACGAATTTCTGCGCAGCCCATCCATTTCGGAAGAGTCCGGAGGCTATAACATCAATTTGATGATTGATAATGGCAGCGTAACCTTTAAGATAAACTCACTGACAACGTCTCCGTTTCCTCTGCCGTTTGTAAATCGAAAATTATTTATCGGCTATCGAGATCAGTTTGGCTACAACATCATCAATACTCAAATTTCGGATTTGAAGATTTCGGGTAATTAGTAATTCGGATCGAATTACCAGTGGCATCAAGAAACAAGCCGCTGGTTTTTTGATTTAATAACGGATGTTATGCAATTCTCGTTTTTTCTCACCACCAAGGCACGAAAACGCCAGGAACATTTCTTCCTTTGCGAAGAAAAAATCGCCTTCGCGGGCTTTGCATCTTTGCGGCAAGCGCTTTGCTGCTGACTGTGTAAGGTGCGTTATTTGTACAGGGTCTTCACTATGCAGGTTGTCAGGCGCGACTCATCGTGACGAAGATCATCGGTCGGCGTTTGGTTGCCTCGTGTAAATAACTCTTCACAGCACTGACGACATTCCTTTCATCGGCTGCACCGCCGCCATCCACAATCTCGACCACGCGCTGGCGGATTTCAGGAACTAGTGATTCTGCGTCTTCGGGTGAGACGAAACCGCGTGTGATGATCTCCGGCTCATGAAGCAACCGTCCAGTGGATTTATCAAGACTGATGTCAATAAACAGGATTCCGCTGCGTGCCAATTTTTCGCGCTCACGCATCACGCCGTGATCGATGTCACCGATGGATTCACCGTCTACGAAAATGTAACCGCCGGGGATTCGCTCGCCAAGCTTGACCTTGCTGCCGGAAAGTTCGACCACCTGCCCGTTCTCGACCACGATAATGTTTTCTTCCGGAATGCCAACTTGCATGGCAAGCTCGGCATGACGTTTCAATTGTCGCAGTTCGCCATGGATCGGCATGAAGTGTTTGGGTTTGACCAGGTTGAGCAGAAACTTCTGTTCTTCCTGGCTCGCATGCCCGGAAACGTGTACAGGGGCAAGCCCATCATAGATCACATTCGCGCCGCGCCGCAGCAGGCGGTTGATGGCCTTGCTGATGGTTTCCTCGTTACCGGGAATCGGATGAGAAGAGAGTACAACAGTATCTCCCTGCTTGAGGTCGAATTGCCGATTCGTGCCCGTCGACAATCTTCCCACGATCGAGGAAGGTTCGCCTTGCGAGCCGGTGCACATGATTGCGACCTTATGATCTTGCATGTGCAAGGCTTGATCGATTGGCACAAGCAGTTCATCTGGAATTTCCAGGTAGCCCAGCTTGCGCGCGATCTTGACGTTATCGATCATGCTCGGACCCGCTAATGCCATCTTGCGTCCATGTTTCGCGGCCGCGTCTGCTACTTGCTGGATGCGGGAAATCAGCGAGGCAAAGGTCGCGACGATAACGCGCCCCTTGGCTTCGGTGAAGACTTTGTCGAAGGCTGGGCCGATCACCATTTCGGACGGAGTCCAGCCGGGGCGTTCTGCATTTGTCGAATCGGAAAGCAATAAGTCCACGCCGCGATTCGCAAATTCCGCAAACTTGGCGTAATCTGTAGGCCAACCGTCAACCGGGGTCAGGTCGAATTTGAAATCGCTCATGTGGACGACGAGTCCGGCTGGCGTGGTGATGCCGAGGCTGACCGCATCCGGAATCGAATGCGAGATATGAACGAACTCGATCTTGAACGGTCCAAGTTCGATGGTTTCTCCTGCTTCGACGGTGTGAAGCGAGCCTTTGATCGAGGCGTTGTTGCGCGCCAATTTGACTTCGATCAGGCCGCGCGTCAGGGGCGTGGCGTAAACCGGTACGGGAAAATCGTTCAGGACATGCTGGATTGCGCCAATGTGGTCTTCGTGCCCGTGCGTGATGACGATGCCGAGGATTTGATCCGCTTTGCCGTACAAATAATCGTAATCGGGAATGATGTAATCCACGCCAAGCATGTCGTTTTCGGGGAACATGTTTCCGGTATCTACGATCAATATCTGATGATCGAATTCATACGCCATCATGTTCTTGCCGACTTCCCCAAGGCCGCCCAGGGGAATGATTTTCAATTTTCTGTGCTTACTCATTATGTTGTTCTACCTCTACTAACTTAAAATTTTATATCCGCCAATGGCGGTAAGAGTCGCATTTGTGATATATAAAAATACCCGTCGAGAAATGACTCGCGCGGGCGGTTCGTGCTACACATGCAATACTTTGTCGTTCTTGCAAAACGGCGTTGGAACGCCGTAAAAGTCAATGTCTAACTTGGGCGAGTATAGCAGGGGTCGGGCAATCTGTCAAAGAGTTCTTGTTAGCGTTGCGTTAACGCTTTCTATGAATTCTTTCCATCATTTTATTCATCGAAGTATAGCACAACAAATTTGACAGCATGGTTCCTCTCATGTACACTTCTTGGTAGACTTTCTTGAACTCATTTGGAGATGTTATGCAAGCATCGCGCTTACGTGCTCGTTATCGTTATATCATGGGATTTTTTGCTCGTGCTACGGCGAGTTTTATCTTTTGGGAAATTGTCTTGCCGGGCATCGGGTTTCGCGCAATAACGCGTCGAACGCGTTCATCGCGCTTCAAAGAAATCGCACAACAATTTCGCGAAATGGCGATCCGCATGGGCGGGGTGATGATCAAGGTGGGGCAGTTCTTGTCGGCGAGGCTGGATGTCTTGCCTCCTGAAATCACGGACGAACTTTCCGGCCTGCAAGACGAAGTTCCGGCGGAAGATTTCACGGCAATCAAAAAATTGGCGGAAGAAGAATTCGGCGCGCCGTTGGAGGAAATCTTCGAGAGCTTTGACGCGGAACCGTTGGCAGCCGCCTCACTCGGACAGGTTCACCGCGCCCGCCTCAAAGTCGAGACGCCGGAGGCGAAAAAGTTTCGCGAGGTCGTGGTCAAGATCCAGCGCCCATTCATCGATCAATTGATCGATGTGGACTTTTCTGCCCTCCGGCGATTTGGCGGATGGCTTCAACATTATAAACCGATCCGAAAACGCGTTAATGTGCCGGAATTGATCGAAGAATTGTCGGAAACAGTTCATCGGGAAATCGATTATTTGGCGGAGGGCAAGAACGCCGAAACCTTTGCCGAAAACTTCAAGGGCCGCAGGCGTGTGCATGTGCCGCGTGTGGTTTGGAGCCGTACCACGAAACGCGCACTGACGCTCGAAAACGTATATGCCATCAAGATCACGGACTATGAAGCCATCACTGCTGCAGGTATTGACCGTAGTGAAGTCGCGGCAGTGTTGCTGGATACTTATCTCAAGCAAATCTTTGAAGACGGCTTCTTTCATGCTGATCCGCACCCCGGAAATTTATTTGTGACACCGATCCCCGCGACCGAACGAAGAAAGGCAAGCTGGCGTTTAACCTTCGTTGATTTTGGAATGGTCGGTGTGGTGCCCGGTGATTTGCGCGATGGGCTGCGTGAGTTGTTGATTGGCGTTGGGATACGTGATTCAGATCGCGTTGTGAAATCCTATAAAACCATGGGCGTCCTGCTTCCGGGCGCGGACACGGAACTGCTCGAACAAGCCGAACGACAATTGTTCGAACGCTTTTGGGGAATGTCGATGAGTGAACTGCGAAAAGTCAACCCGCGCGAGATGCGCGGTTTTGCTCATCAATTTCGTGACCTGATGTTCGAAATGCCATTCCAATTGCCGCATAACCTTATGCTGTTGGGACGGACGGTCGCGATTCTTTCCGGCATGTGCACCGGTCTCGAGCCGGACTTCAACGTTTGGGAGGAGATCGCACCGTACGCGCAGAAACTGGTCGCGGAGCAGGTCGGCTCCGGCTGGGAGGTTTGGCTGGACGAGATTGGCGATTTAGTCAAGGAACTGCTGGCGCTGCCGGCGCAGACCAGCCGAGTCTTCACCCGCATGGAGCGCGGCGAATTGGACGTCAATATGCCGCGCCTGAATCTGCATCTTTCATACGTGGAAGGCGCGATGAACCGCGTGGCGGGCGCGTTGATCTTCGCGGTGTTTTTGTTGAGCGGCGTTCTGCTGCGCAACAGCGGCGATGTTCCGCTCAGTAATGTATTTTTGGGGCTGGCGGCTCTGTCCCTGATTTGGACGATTTTCTTTTCGCGCGGTCATTCCCCCTGGCGCTAAATTGATTTGTCATTGCGAGGAGTGGCGCTCCAGCACCACGACGCGGCAATCTCCTCGAACGATCATTTGAATGTTACATGAGATTGCCACGTTCGCTAACGCTCACTCGCAATGACATTGTCGTATTATTCTTTTTCTTCCATGTGTTTTAAGGCAGAATCGATCATGCTGCGCCAGGCCATTAACATTTCCTTGCGTGCGGCGCGGCGATGCTCGACGAATTCGGGCGGAAGTAAACCCTTGACGCTCTCGCGCATTTCGGTGCGCGCGGCTTTGAAGTGTTCACGCGCTTCCTCGGGAATCTTTCCCTCGAAGGGTTTTCGATGGGTTGTTTTTTCAGCCATTCGGACCTCGCTTTCCTGCTTATGATTATATCGCTTAACATTAATCTGGCATGAATAATCCCCGCTTTGCGCCATCCAATTTTTTGGCTATCCGTTTTCGTGCGCCAGACGCGCAATCTGCAAGAGCGCGAACGAATCACATCCTACCTGGCAGGCGGAAGCGCGCTTTCTTCGATCTGAGCCATGCGTTCCATATCGTTCATGCCATGATGAAAAGCAAAGGCGTCGCTCGTTGAACGATGCGACGCCTCGAATGGTTTATGGACAGTACAGGCTATGCTTTGAAATTCGTTTTAGTCTTGTTTCCTGAAACAGCTTCTTTCTGCCAGCCTTCATCGAGTCGGTGTAGATAAACGGAGATCAGCGCGATGATAAGGATCGGAATGCCGATGCGGAGCGTGATCCCAAGAACAACTGCCAGATACGAGTAGACAATTTCCAGATCTGCCATCTGGATCTCCTTTCTTTGATTGTCCATAGTTTACACGTACAGAAGCGAGATGTGAATTCGTTAAGTTCCCCAACTTTTGATCTTACTTTTGCGTCTCTTCTGACGTTTGAATTGCGCTGCATTCCCCAAGCGTTCATTCATCGATGGGGGATTCAACCCATAAAAATCCCTGGCTGACGCATGGTCTGTGTGAAGCATCTGTGCCAGCGCGTGAATTTCTCCTCACTACAGATTACTTACCAAATCCGACATATACAATCCGCCGCTTAGCGCCATCCAATTTTCATAGGTGATCCTTGGTTATCCGTTTTCGTGCGCCAGGCGCGCAATCTGCAAGAGCGCAAATCGAATCACATCCTGCCTGGCAAGCGGGAGCGCGCTTTCCTCGATCTGCGCCATGCGTTCCACATCGTTCATGGCGCGGATGATGCTGACCGGTACTTCGATGTTTTCTTCGGCGAACGAACTTAAGTATTCGATGGCACCCAACAGGAAGCCGCGCATTTCGTCATCGGTGCGGCTGGTGCGCAGGAAATCCGTCAGCGTGGGAGAAGGCCGTTTGCCGCGTCCGCTTGCGGCGGAGGGGCCGAACGAACGCGTCGACGAGAAGGCGTACAAGGCGGTGGCCAGTTCCGTAAAGCTTTGTACACGCTGATAGATCGATTCGCCCAGCGTATCCCAGATGATCGAACGCCAACGATGAATCTTTTCGGGCAGTTGAAGTTGCGCCGAAACTTCGGCTCGCCACGTCTCATCGATCTGTCCGGAGACGCCTTCCAACAAAACATCGGGATCGGTGTTGAACAAATTTTTCTGCAGCATAACCGCCAAGTCCGGACGAAGCGTAGGCAGCAGGTCCGGAATGAAAGTGCCTCCCTCGAAAAAGTCGCTGACGTTCAAGCCGTGCCGCCGCAGGAGTTCCTGTTGGAACAAAGGCAGATAGCGCTGCATGGCATCGCTGTCTTCGCGCAAAGCCACAAATGCTGAATTGCCCGCGGGCAATGCGGTATCGATGCGTTTTAGAAATTCCCCTTTCCAATCTTGATATAGCCGCAAGGTGTTGAGAATCTCGTACACGGGCAGTTGCGGCAGCAGGCGCTCGCCGATCATGCGTTCACGTTCGGCGTCGGCAAAAGCCTTTTGCGAATAACGCTCCAAGGCGCGGAACAAGCCGGTGGTCAATTGATTGATTCCAAGCACCACGGTCTGCGCTTGATTATGGGAAATGGCGCGCAGCAAGCTGCCTTGTTTGGCTAGCGGGATGATCTCGGCGATGCCCGCCAGGATTTGCTGTCCGCGATCTGTGCCATTGCCGGATGTGCGCCGCGACGTGGGACGGTCGCGCAATTGCGGAACGGATCTTCCGATGAAGTAAGAGATGATATGGATACCGACTACGTCTTCTTCGCGCCCGTAGAGAATATTCCGGAAGTTCTCGGTCAACTCGCTCAGGAACTCATCGTAAAGCGGCTCGCTGGTTCCCACGGTCAGCCGTTCAAGCTCCTGCATGTTGGAACGCCGCGCACCCAAGCGACTTTCCGCAATTGAGGCGGTGGCCCGGATCAGATCACGGCGATGATCCTGTTGTGACTCACGGACATGGTTCAACAGGCTGACCAATTCGCTGGCGGGCAGGAAGCGCATCTGTTCTGCCAGGTTGCTTTGGTAGGTTCGTAAATCGCCGCCGAGAAAAATTCCCTGCAACGGCGTGACAGCGTAGGCCGTGCTCTTGCGCGCCGCGGCGGGCAGATGGCTTGCAAAGCGCCGCTGGCTTTCTTCTGGATTGATAAACGCAGCGCGACCGGCAACGCGCGAATAGTATCCGCCTTGACGCTGCATCG
>JBJKOR010000808.1:0-2520 GCA_046707185.1 Anaerolineales bacterium
TCATCCTGGGTTTGGAAGCGCCACAAGAAAAAGTTCGAGGACAAATTTACAACATCGGTACGGAGAAGGGAAATTACACCAAAGATCAAATTGTGGAATTGGTACGAAGACGCTTGCCCGAAACAGAAGTCGAATATAAAGATTTAACCTTCGGCGGCGACATGCGTGACATTACCGTATCGTTTGCCAAGGTCAAGCGCGAGCTTGGGTTCGAGACAACATTGGATGTGGACGATGGCATTCGTGATTTATTGTTTGCACTGAAGAGTGGATTGATTCGTAATCCATTGGATGAACACTATCGGAATGCTCAATTCATTGTTCAGTAACAAATAGACCTGACATGTCTCCGCAGGCGGTAGACTCAATGTGAATTAAGTCGGCACAGGAGTTTTGATCGAGAAGATGCGGATGAGACATGTCAGGTCTGTACTAATGGAGAAAATTCATGGCAGAAACCTTTTGGAAAGACAAGCGAGTTATCCTAACCGGCGGTGCCGGTTTTCTCGGCTCCTTTGTAACCGAGAAGTTGAATCAGCGCGGGACAAAAGACATCTTTATCCCACACATCGAAAATTACAACCTGGTCGATCCCGGCGATATTCGCCGCATGTACGATGAGGCGTTGAAGGGCATCGATCCGAAAAACGTAATCATCATTCATCTCGCTGCACACGTGGGCGGTATCGGCGCCAACCGCGAACATCCTGCTGAGTTTTTCTACGATAACTTGATGATGGGCGTCGAATTGATGCACCAGGCCTACAAACGCGGCGTTGGCAAGTTCGTCGCGATCGGAACCGTGTGTGCCTATCCCAAGTTCACGCCGGTCCCTTTCAAGGAGGAAAATTTGTGGATCGGTTATCCTGAAGAGACCAATGCGCCGTATGGACTGGCAAAGAAGATGTTATTGGTGCAAGCCCAATCGTATCGCCAGCAATACGGATTCAACGCAATCTATCTTTTGCCGGTCAACCTGTATGGTCCGCGCGATAACTTCGATTTGCGGTCCTCGCATGTAATTCCAGCGTTGATCCGTAAATCCATCGAAGCCAAAGAACGCGGCGACAAGGAAATGTTTGCGTGGGGCGATGGCTCACCGACGCGCGAGTTTCTGTATGTGGAAGATGCAGCCGATGGAATTGTCACCGCCGCGGAAAAATACAACGGATCGGAGCCGGTCAATCTTGGATCGGGCTATGAAATCTCGATCAAGGATTTGACCGAGACGATCATCCGCATGACCGGCTTCGAGGGAAAGCTCACGTGGCAGACCGATAAACCAAACGGCCAGCCGCGCCGAGGTCTGGATGTGAGCCGTGCAAAGGAATATTTCGGTTGGAGCGCACAAGTCCCATTCGAGGAAGGGATGCGTCACACCATCGCGTGGTTCAAAGAGAACAAAGAGAGAATAGAGAGTAGAGAGAAGATAAGTAGTCATTAACATTACAGCGCAAGGTCAGGCTCAAGTGGCGCTCTTGCATGGAGACACCGCCGTCCTTCGCGAAGCACCCTGCGGGCGGTGGCGTTCAGGCTGTGCTGAGGATCGCCTTCGGCGTGCTGCGCGAGGTGCAGCGAGCAACTTTGCGTTGTAATACTAATCATCTAATCTCTAATCATCTTATGAATGAAATAACCAAACATCAACCTGAAACCATCTACATCAAGCCATCCACAGGCCTGACCGCGCTCAATCTGCGTGACTTGTGGGTCTATCGCGAATTGATCTACTTCATGATCTGGCGCGATATCAAAGTTCGTTACAAGCAGACCATTCTCGGTGCGGCATGGGCGATCATCCAGCCGGTAATGACGATGCTGGTCTTCAACTTCATTTTCGGCAGTGTCGCCAAAGTTCCGACCGACAATATTCCATATCCCATCTTTTCATACACCGCCCTTTTGCCTTGGGGTCTGTTCAGTGCAGCGCTCAATAACGCCAGCCGTTCATTGACCACGAATACGAACATGGTGACCAAGATTTACTTCCCGCGCTTGGTCCTGCCATTGGCATCTGTGCTCGGCGGCTTGGTGGACTTTGCCATCGCATTCTTGATTTTGATCGCGATGATGATCTACTACAAAGTCACACCGACCATCGCCATCTGGACACTGCCGTTGTTCATTCTGCTGTCGATCATCTCCGCCTTGGGCGTTGCCCTGTGGCTGGCAGCGATCAACGTTCAATACCGCGACGTCAACTACGTGCTTCCGTTCCTGACTCAATTCTGGCTATTCCTCACGCCGGTGGCTTATTCAGCCAAAATCATCTCCGCCAAGTGGCAGATCGTTTATTCGCTGAACCCAATGGCAGGTGTGGTGAATGGATTCCGCTGGGCATTGCTTGGAACTAATACAGGACCAGGTTTGTATATGGCAGTCTCCGTTGTCATCTCGCTAGTGGTTCTCGTCAGCGGGTTGTTCTATTTCCGTTCAATGGAACGGACATTTGCGGATACTATATAACGTGCCAGGTTTCAGCTGTCACGTGTCAGGTATTCCTTAAAAAGGAAATTTGTT
>JBJKOR010000809.1:0-4974 GCA_046707185.1 Anaerolineales bacterium
GCTGTATGCCTTCTATCAAAAGCACTCCGATCAATTCGTGGACGATTACGCCACCACCGATCCATCCGAAGATATGGCGGAGACCTTCACCTATTTCGTCTATTCGCCCAAACCGACCGGCGATACGATCCGGGACCAGAAGATTTTGTTCTTCTATGATTCCCCTGAACTCGTTCAGGCGCGTGATCAGATTTTGACTAACACGTGCGCTGTGCTGCCATGAAATGGCATCGACGTTATCTTCAGCAGGCTGCGTGGACATCCGACTTGCGGGATTATCTCTTCAACAAAGCAGGATTGATGTATGCCCGCCGCGTGCTCGAAGTAGGCTGCGGAACTGGCGCGGTTCTCTCGACGTTGCAAACCTCGGCTTCGCTTTACGGCCTTGACCTGGATGCGGCCCTACATCAAACCAAAAATTTTTTCCTGACGCGCGGCGATGCGCATTCCCTTCCTTATCCGAATCACTGCTTCGATATTACGTATTGTCATTATCTCTTATTGTGGGTGACTGATCCGCTGAAAGCATTGACGGAAATGAAACGCGTTACAAAAAACAATGGCTATGTCCTGGCGTTTGCCGAACCGGACTACACGGCGCGCCTCGATAAACCGGATGAGTTGTCCGCGCTTGGAGAATTGCAAAATGAATCGCTTCGAAGCCAGGGCGCAGATATTGGCCTCGGCGGGCGCTTGGCGGATTTGTTTTTTCGGGCTGGGATCAAGATCATCGAAACGGGAACCATTCAAAGCCGGGGAAATGAAGCGTTTTCTCCTGAAGAGTGGCAAAGCGAATGGGATGTGATCCAATCCGATTTGGCGGGATTCATCGGCGAGGCGGAAATCGCGCACTTGAGAACATTGGATGAAAAAGCCAGAAGAAATGGAACGCGTAGGTTGGATGTGCCGACATATTTTGCGTGGGGTCAGGTATAATAGGTCGGTATGGAGGTAACTTGGAAACTGTACAAAATCAAAACCAGGCCGAGTCGCAGACTCCCGAGCAGGAAAAATCAGATTGGAAACATTTTCTGCTCGATCTTTTGGAAACGGTCGGTCTGGCCGTTGTTTTATTTTTTGTCATCAATGCGCTCTCGGCTCGCGTGCGGGTGGATGGCACCAGCATGGTACCCACCTTGGAAAATGGCGAATTCGTATTGGTCAATAAAATGGCGTATCGTTTTGGACCGCCGACGCGCGGCGATATTATCGTTTTTCAATCCACCACTGAGCAGAACCTGGATTTGATCAAGCGTATCATCGGCCTGCCGGGCGATCATATCGTGATAGGAAATGGTAAGGTTATCGTCAACGGTCAGACCTTGAATGAGCCGTATATCGCGGCGGAACCAGATTATTCCGGATTGTGGACTGTGCCGCAGGGTGATTTATTCGTGCTTGGCGACAACCGCAACGACTCTTCCGATTCCCATGCGTGGGGATTCCTGCCGATTCAAAATGTGGTCGGCAAGGCGTTGGTGATCTACTGGCCGCCGAACCAATGGGCCGCCGTGGATCACGTTCAGATCGAGGTGCCCGCGCCCCTCGGCAAGGCTCCTTAGAGGTTGAATGAGCGATTCGAAAAATCCTGAACCCATTCCGTGTGGTGAATGCTCGGCAGGCATGATGCACTTGCGCTTCATCACCTATTTCACCTGGCTGGGTGAAGAGCTGATTACTGTACAAAATTTTCCGGCATGGATCTGCGATGTCTGTGGACATCGCGAGTATGATGAAAAGTCCATCTCCATGTTGTCGATGCTTTTGAATCCCGATGCGGGCAAGCCGACCGGCAGCAAACGTATTTCGCATCGCACCCGACCGAGGCCGGCTCCACGCCCACCGGCGGAATCTTGATCTGAGGAGGAATCTAATCATGTCCATGGATACTACGCCGCGCACCTATCGCTTCCTGCCATCCGACATCTTAACGTCCGGCTACCGTGTGGTGGGAAAGATCATGGTTTCGAACACCGGCATTATGGGATTGATGAACGACCCAACCCATTCGGCGCTCGAAATCCATGACGCGCGGCTTGCGCGCTTGCACATGCCCACGAAGCTGGTCGATCATTTCGAGATCGTACGAATGATGAAATCACATGTATACGCGGTGTGCATGGCGCGCCGCGAGGACCTTGGCCCGCAGGCGCTGGTACGCGGCGGTTATGCCAGCGTGGTGGAATTCCCCGCCCGCGTGACCACGCAGTTGTTCGAGATCGAAGGCACGCTCGAATTGCCGGGGCGATTTGATTTTGCATCGTTGATATCGGAAGGCACACGCGACTTCATTCCAATCTTCAACGCCGTGCTGACGGCCATCCTGCTGCCCAATTTGCGCGTGGAGGGTGCAGGCATGTTGATCAATCGCAAGCAGGTCGACTTGGTGGCTTTGCTCAACCAACGTGCCAAACCGCAGGAATGAGTTTTTTCTCAGGGCAAGAATTGATTCGATCAATTGCTTGACCAGCCTGCCGCGGAATGATAGAATCCGCCCGCTTCGGCATAGGCGGCTCCAAGCCGCCATATGCCACACCGCTGACATGAGTCAGCGGTGCAAACCAACTCATTGGGCACTCATGTGCCCGATGCAAGCGATGCGAGCTTGATGCTCGCCCGCTTAGCAAGTCCCCATCGTCTAGAGGCCCAGGACGCAACCCTTTCAAGGTTAAAACTGGAGTTCGAATCTCCATGGGGACACAAACCGCCTGACCGGCGGTTTTTGTTTTTAGCAATTCCTTAGTTATATGAATGATTGTTTCGAATGATTCGCAATCGCCTGTTTTGCCCACGATAGGGCGGTCATCATCGTGGAGAAACCGTAAAGGTTGATCCCAAGCATCACCGCGTGTTCGACTTCTGCAGCAGTTGCTCCGGCCTCGAGGGCGCGATGCGTATGCGATTGAACCGCGCTTTCGGATTTCGTTGCGGCCGCCATGCCCAGCTTGATGAGTTCGCGCGTTTTGATATCCAACGGTCCGGATTCGGCGGTGATTTTTCCGAGGTCTTCATATGCTTTATAAACATCCGGATGATCCTGTCGAAACTGCTGATACGGTTTGGGTAGTTGATTCATCTCTTTCTCCTTATATTGATTTGGGCGGATGCTCCATTATCGCACGGATTTTTGGGCGTGCAGTTTGAACTGAATAATAACTTTTATTGGCGCATGTCTGACATAAGACCAGTCCATCAACTATTACTTCCCGTTCATTGATGATTTCCTCGCCACAGGTATCGCAGTTGACGCGCACCAGCGGTTTACTGATCAACTCTTCCAGCGTTGGATGAAGTTCGACTTCTTGAATCCGCAGCAGTTCCGCGTCAGGCATGATTTGGTAGCCTTGCAGTTGAGCGAAATAGTGACGCGGTTCATCTGGCGCATAGATCTGCGCGCGTTCGCGTATATCCAACGCCGGCGAAATGCGGACAGCGCGACCGGTTTTCACATCTGCAAACGTCGCTGCCATTTTTCCGAAATCGTTCACATGCAGCGTGCGATGTCCGACGGTCGCACCGGTGGCGACTTCAATGCCGTCTGCAAAACAGCCGTCACTTTCGACAATCACCAGCGCCGTGGCCCTGTTAACAGGCGATTCCAATCCCAAAGCGGCCAATCCCGCCAAACCGATTCGCACACCCAACACCTGACGCGGGCAGAGATGATCGTGTCGCGCCGAGGATAGTTTAAGTAAATTGGTAAGTTCAGAAGACATAAGATTTCCTTCGATCAATCCGTGTGCAAGATTACGTGCTGGTCCGCGGTGATTTCGACGCGCAAAGCACGCAGGGGCTTTTGAGCCGGTCCGCGCAGGACGTTTCCATTTGCATCATACTCCGAACCATGACATGGACATTCAAAGCCATAATTCTTTCGCTCGACGGTACAGCCCAGATGTGTGCAGACCAAGCTCAAGGCGCTGAATCCGCTTGGGGTGTGGATGAGAATCGCCGGGACATCCGGGATGATGGAGCGGCTCCCGATTGGATAGTTTGATGCCAGCCCGATATCGAATGCTGTTTGGACGGGCGGCTCGGTTTCATGATCCAGGAAGCGGAACAGCGCGGCAATGCCCAGCGCGCCGCTGATGGTCAGCAGGGCGGTGGTGATGGTTTTGAAAAAATCGCGTCCTGATAGGTTAGACATGGTTATTCGTGTTGTCGTTGCGAGTGATGGTCGAGTAGCGGCGCCACGTATCGAAACCGAGCGGCTCCACGCTATGACAAGTTAATGTTGAACCGCATGGCAGGTGTGGCAATATGCGGATGATTGATCGGTTCCATTCTGCGTGCAGCCGCTGCCCATCACTGGATGAATGGTGAAGACTTGCTTGGTGACTTTGCCGACAAGCTGATAGGTTCCATCGGGCAGGAGGCGTGTGTTCCACAGCGGCTCGCTTACTTGCTCTGAGCCTGTCGAAGGGTCGGTGACAAGAATCGTATCACCTAATTGTAAATTCACAACGGGGTTAAGCAGAGCGAGACGGAATGCAATATCATTCGGATCCGTTAGGGTTTTGGTGAGCGGCAGTTGCGTGGGCGTGCCGTGACACGTTTTGCATTGAATATATTGAATGTCGGCTTCGTTGGAGTGAATGCTGCCGTCGCCCATCGCTTCAGTGCGCGTGTGGCAATCAATGCAATCCAATTCATATTCGCATTTGGTGAACTGGGTAATGGGCTGATAATAATTTTGCAGACGGTCGGTCGGCGATGGATAGTCGGTGCGTTGGATAAAGGTCATCGTGCGCAGATCATAATTGCCGCGGTTTTGGCAGGTGTTGCATTGAGTGTATGGAATGTCAGTAGTCAGCTTATGAGTCAAGCCCTCCTCTTGCGCTCCCCCCAAATTCCCCGAATTTGGGGGGAGATGGAGGGGGGCGGGAGTATGACATGCCGCACATCCGGTGAGGCGATCAAATTGCGCGCCGGGTAGTGCCGGAGCGTTGATGTGACAATTCAAACAGTTCGCTC
>JBJKOR010000810.1:0-2703 GCA_046707185.1 Anaerolineales bacterium
CTTTCCTGATCGGACGGATTACGGTGGTGCGAAAGGTGATGGATGGCTTGGCGGATCGCGCCGTTATCTTCGCTTATATTTTCTTGCCGATTGGCTTCCTGTCCCTGCTGGTTGTGGCCGTTCGTAATATTTTATAGCGAAGATGCCTATGCCCCGAATAAGTCGACGCGACTTTCTCAAACTCTCTGCACTTTTGCCTGCCACGCTGGCAATACGGCCATGGCTCGAAAAACCTGCTGCTGTGTGGAATCTGGATCAGCGGGATTCTCCGAAGAACGTGATCATCATCTTGTTCGATGCCATGAGCGCGAGAAACTTATCGGTCTACGGGTATCCGCGCAACACTACGCCGAACTTCACGCGCTTTGCAGGCAGGGCGAATGTATATCATTCCCATTACTCTGCCGGGAACTTCACTACCCCGGGCACCACCTCTCTGCTGACCGGCTTGTATCCGTGGACACACCGTGCCATCAATCAAAGCGGACTCATGGCGCGCGATATAGTTGAACGGAATATATTTCGGTCATTCGAAGGGCACTATCAGCGTGTGGCTTTTGCCCAGAACATGTGGGCCAATTATATTTTGAGTCAGTTCGACGCGGATATCAATACCCATCTTTCGCCGACCTCCTTTAGCCTCGAAAACGGAATCATGGGTGAGCGGTTCAAGCAGGACCGCCTGAACGCCAATCGTTCGCTGGATGAATTTCTTTTTGTATACGATTCAACGCCAGGTTCTCTCTTGTTCGGTCCCTTTCAAAGGCTTTATTTTCTCAGGCAATTGGCGCTGGCGCAGAATGAGTATGCCTCGGACTATGGGAACGGAATGCCCAATGTGGAAGATTACCCGCTTTTCTATCGTCTCGAAGACGTCTTCAATGGGGTCATGGGGAGCATAAAGAAAATGACTGTCCCCACCTTTGCTTATTATCATTTCTTCTCACCTCACGCTCCTTATCGTCCAAGCATAGACTATTTCTCCATGTTCTTCGATAATTATCGGCCTGTTGCCAAGCCCAAGCATCCTCTCGGAGGAACACTCTCGCAAAAGGAATTAAACGGTCATCGCCGGAGATATGACCAATATATTGCCGATATCGATCATCAGTTTGGTCGGATGTTGGATATCCTCGAACGATCTGGAATTCTCGATAACAGTATTGTGGTGATTACGGCGGATCATGGTGAGATGTTCGAAAGAGGAATTGTAGGTCATTCTGCTCCGATCATGTATGATCCTGTTGTGCATATTCCTCTCTTGATCTCAACTCCAGGGCAGAGTTCAAGGAAAGATATTTACGAATCGACGAACAGCGTTGATGTACTGCCCACGCTCCTTCATCTGGCGAATCAACCGCTCCCTGGCTGGCACGAAGGCGCTCTGCTCCCCGGCCTGGGCGGCGCCTACGATCCCGAAAGGTTGACCTTCTCTGTGGACGCCGACCGGAACCCGGCTTTCACACCGATCAAAGTTGGCACAATCGCCATGCGCAAAGGTCCGTATAAGTTGATTCACTACATGGGCTATGCTGGATATTCGAATAACCCCGCGCAATTCAATGATGCCTATGAGTTATATAACTTGGAAGACGATCTCGAAGAGATGCACGATCTTTATAAGAGTGAACCGGCGATTGCTTCACAGATGAGAAGTGAGTTGCTCGACGCTCTCGAAAAATCCAATTCCCAGTTCAAAAGTTGATGCTCGATTCTCTTATGGCGTTGTGGAAGCGTTTAGGCGATAGATGGTCGCGTTTCTGAAAGTGGTCTCAACGTGATAGTTTGCATCGATGAATGCAAGAACCTGGTTGATGTTTGCCGGTAGGTCCGGCAGTTGACGATTTTTTGCAAGCTGCGCCGTCCGCTTTTGGGGATTTAAGGAAGGCACTTTTGATTGATCCAAATCTACAATGAGAACGGGTCGGTTTTTCATAATATCGATCAGGAACTGGTTGCTAAATTGTTCGGATACATTCGATTCGATCAGCAGGGGATAGGTGATATACACGCCGTCGGCGAGGCGCGATGCGACATCAAATTCTCGGCGGGAAAGCCTCCCCAAAACACGACCGTATCGCTGGGCCGCGTATCCTTCTCGACATAGGCGGATAAGACCGATTGGCGTTCCAGACTGGATCGTGATATCAGGTTGGCAAACGCGGTATAGTTTTTGGATGCCAGGCCGCTGAGAATGAACAGTATGGAGACAGCCAATAATGCGAAGCCCAGATAATAGGATTCGCCGATCTTCACATCTTTGAACTTGGGTATCGAATTTAGAATCGTATGAAAAGTCAGCCCGGCCAATAACGCCATGAAGGGCAGCCAGTTGATGAAATAATGTCCGTAGTTCCTGTGTGCCGGGTCCGTGACCGCGATGGCAAACGGGCACCCGATCAACAGAAATAGCAATATCGCTGACGGTTTTGTCCTGGCGCGCCACTGATGGATCAACAGAATCACCACAATGGCGTAGCCGATCGATCCGATCCAGGCCACAAAGCCGAGGTTCTGGAAACCAGCAGCCAGCGGGGACGAACCGTTGAATACTGTTTCGCTGTAGAGTAAATTGTACGTGATGGAGGCATCGAACATTTCCTTGAAGATGCCTTCTTTCCAAAAATAGATAGCGGTAATGAGGATGGGCAGGATTGCGCCAATGCCCATCCAAATCAATTGCCGGAACATCACCCGGAAATT
>JBJKOR010000811.1:0-3127 GCA_046707185.1 Anaerolineales bacterium
ACCCAGGCAACATAAGCCGCGCCGCGGCTGTTGGCACGAATCGGGTCCTTCATCTGTCGGATGGGGCGTTCCAATACATCTGCCATGATCTGGCACCAGATATCTGCTTGTGCGCCGCCGCCGATCATGTTCAATGTTTCAAAACGATGACGCGTGAATTGCTCCAAGCCTTGAAGGAGCCAGCGCAAATTATAGGCCACGCCTTCCAAAACCGCGCGAATCAAATGCTCGCGTTTGGTGTTCAGCGAGACGTTGAAAAATCCACCGCGCACGGTCGAGTCCTCCACAGGCGTCCGCTCTCCGTAAAGCCAGGGTGTGAAGATGACCCGCTCGCTTCCGGCCGGGACGCGGGCTGCGATTTCATCGAAACGCGTCAAGGCGTCTTCGGGAGCTTTGCCGGTCAAACCATCTTCCGCATAGATCAAATTATCGCGCAGGTGCAGGAAGGCAGAGCCGGCGGACTCCTGCTCATTCGCAATGTAATATCGTCCGGGGATTGCCGAGGGAAGAGCCGCCATGTTGTGGTTAAGATCGGTTCCTTTCTTGGGAACGAGACAAGAGATCCAGGAGGATGTGCCCAGGTATAAGTGCGCCTCGTAATCCTTTACTGCACCGGAGCCAATTGCGGCGGACTGTGCATCGCTCGTTCCGACAACAACTTTTACATCCACAGGAAGGCCGAGTTCTTCCGCAACGTCCGGTTTGATCGTCCCCAAGATATCGGTGGATGGTCTGATATCACAAAGCTTGCTCCCGTCGATGCCGCTGATCGCTAACAGCCGTTCATCGTAATGGATTTTGTTCAGGTCGCGATTATCCGTCAGCCATAGCAAAAGCGATACGTCAATGGACGATGCGAACTTGCCGGTCAGTTCGAGATTCAAATAATCCTTCGGTTCCATGAATTTATAGGTGTTTCTATAAACTTCAGGTAATTCGTTTTTGATGAATAGGATGTGGGCAATCGAATCCTTGCCTGAATGTGTGGGAATTCCGCCTGTGAGACGCAGCCATGTGATCAGCTTTGAAACGCCATAGCCCTGAATGTTTATCGGTCCCCTGACGACCTTTTGAATGTATTTTGCGCCGCGCGTGTCCATCCATGAAACGGCATTCATTAAAGGACAACCATTTTTGTCTACCGGTAATGTGGTCGTCCATTGGCTGGTGATGGAGATGGCCGCGATATCCTTGGCAGGTACGATATGTTGAGCGAGCAGGCGCTTCGTTGCGGTCTTGACGGCGTTCCACCAATCCTCTGGCTTCTGCTCCGCACCGCCATTGGGCAAAAAGTAAACAGGCGTTGGCTCGAACTCATGCTTTAATACTTCCCCTTGTAAATTGACCAGTGAGACTTTTGGACCCGAGGTTCCCAGATCGACGCACAGGATGAATGTATTTTCCATGAGCTTTCTCTTCTTTAGGAACGAAAATTGGAAGGTCACATCAGACCTTCCAATTATTCTATCACTGAGTGCAAGGGCGCTAAACAGCTCGCGGCTTATGTCCAGCGCCTCATCAATTTTATCTCAGACGATACTCAGCAGCAGTTGCCGCTGCTCCACGCTCTCACCGGCTTTCACTTTGATGCGCTCCACTTTTCCGGCGCGTGGCGACTTCAGTTCATTTTGCATTTTCATGGATTCGAGGATGGTCAACACCTGTCCCTTCTCGACCTGCTGGCCTTCGCTGACCGGAACCGCGACGACCAGTCCTGGCATTGGCGCTTTCAATTGGAATTCGCCTGAGGCCTGAACGTTGCCGCCTATGGAACTCTTTAGCCGTTTCTCTCGTTCCTCCTCCACTTTTATTGGATACTGTCGCCCCCGCAAGAGCACCTGCCATTCGTCTTCGACCGAATAAACGTGAGCTTCATAAGAATGGCCGTCGATCAACATCGAATATACCGGCTGATCGGCGATGGATTCAAAATCCACTTCGTATGTCTTGTCGTTGACGCTGACATGATGATCGTCGATGATGTCAATGGTAAATTCCTTTTCGTCAATAGTTGTTATATATTTCATATCTGCTCCGGCTATCTGTGCAGGCGCTCCCAGCGTCCGACCCATTTCCAGTTGCTGGTATCGCGTTCGTTGCGCATGACGAATTCCGCGGAGCGTTGTGTTTGGTGATGAGCGACCAGTGTCGCAAAGACCGCCGCGATTTCCGGTTGATGCGTCTCGCGTTCATCACCGGCTTCAGGCATGGCAAAGCGTTCCTCGACGAAGCGCGTATCATATTGTCCGCCCATGAAGCGCGGGCTGTCCATCATCGTTTGATGGAACGGAATGTTCGTCCGCACACCGACGATGCGATATTCCTCGAGCGCGCGCCGCATCCGTAAAATAGCCTGACCGCGCGTCTCGCCCCATACAATCAATTTGGCAATCATCGGATCGTAAAACGGCGTGATGTCGATGCCGGAATAAACGCTCGTGTCGACCCGGACGCCGGGGCCGGTAGGCACGATGCTGAGCGTCACGCGTCCGGTCGAGGGGATGAAACCGTTATAGGGATCCTCGGCGTTGACACGGCATTCGATGGCATGCCCATGAATTTTGATATCCTTCTGCTTGTAGCTCAGTTGTCGCCCGCGCGCGATGCGGATTTGCTCTGCGACGATGTCCACTCCTGTGACAAGTTCCGTAATGGGATGTTCGACCTGCAAGCGTGTGTTCATTTCAAGGAAATAAAAATTCTTTTCCTTATCCACTAAAAATTCAATCGTTCCTGCATTGACATAATCGACGGATTGCGCGGCTTTGACTGCCACTGTTCCCATTTTCTGGCGAAGCTCCGCGTCCATGATTGGTGATGGAGTCTCTTCGATCAACTTTTGATGACGCCGTTGGATCGAGCAATCACGTTCGCCCAAATAGATGGCGTTGCCATGTTGGTCGGCCAGGATTTGGATTTCGATATGACGCGCGCCGACGATCAGTTTTTCCAAATAGACATTTCCGTCGCCGAAAGAGGATTCCGCTTCGCGCCGCGCCGACGCCAGCAGGGTCGGCATTTCCTCGAGCGATGTGACCTCCCTCATGCCTTTTCCGCCGCCGCCAGCCGAGGCTTTGATCAACAAAGGGAAACCGATTTTTTCTGCTTCTGCGAGCAGCTCATCGTC
>JBJKOR010000812.1:0-2329 GCA_046707185.1 Anaerolineales bacterium
AAGACCATACACCAGCGCCGTGTAGGGAAGCACGCCGCGCTGCGAAAGATAGTTCCATGCGGGCGAGCGCTGCACGCACGAGCGCGCTTCCGACATGGCTTCATCCAGCATCTGCACCTGTGTCGGCGGCCTGGTTGGGCGTCTCGGTTGCATGACCGATATGGGAGGTTTCCAATTAGCATCCCCTTTGGGGACCTGTCCCAATTTCTTTCGTAGGGAATTCAACGAACCGCCTGTGGCACCGCAGCGTAGACACTTCCAGTAGCCCTTCACCAGATGCACGCCGAAGTTGGGATGACCACCCTGACCAGCGCGGTCTGAATCGTTATGGAAGGGGCACCAGAAGATGGCCCAATCGCGGTGGCGTTCCACTCGAACCGCCGCTCCCAGAATCTCTTCGGCGGCGGATAAGATATCGTCCATGCGTTTTTCTGCGACCTCCTCTCGATGGGAGCATTCGACTGCGAACTACCCGCCCAGGCAATGGGCGAGGAAAGCCATGACCGCCACAAGCGAAGCAGTCCTGTGGATACACCAGTGATATGGCTGGCCCCGCAGGACAACGCTGCGGGATCTGCGACTGGCGGCCACGGAGACCAGGATGAGTAGCAGGGCAAAGATCCTCATGATCGGACTCCTTTTTGGGAATGGTGAAATGATTCCAATCGGAGTGCATGATCACGCATCCTCGCGGACCCGCGTGTCGGGTTCGCCTCATCGGATCTCGACGCTTGCCCATTCGGGCGCAGTGGTGTACACCGCGGCGTCCTCGCGCAGCAGTGTAACGGTGGCGGAATACAGGTAGTCTCCCTGCTGTCGTCCTGTGGGCACTGCAACGTTGAGCAATCTGCCATCCGCCAGCACTTTGCGTTGTGCGGCGTTCAGGCGAAAGGGCGAAAAAATCTTGACGGTCTTGCTGGTTGTGGTATCATGCGTGTTGTACATTGTTCGACCTTTGAAATCGTCCAGCTGCAACTGGGCGATTTCGCTTTTTATCGGGCCTCTCACCCCGATGAGTCCTCGCTGTGGAAAATGAAAACGGGCGCCGCCTGGGAAAATCCAGGACAGCGCCCGTTTTGCTTGCAAAGAAGGGATATTCAGTTGTGGTCTTGGTTCAGCGGACCTCCTTTGAAGGGATCGAACGTTTCGTTGTTGCACATTGATCGCCGATACAGTTCATCAAGCTCGAACTGTGTCGGGCAACGTCATGAGCATATCGGGCAGATCGTAAACTGCCTGTTACCGAAGACCTAATGTTCCTGCTTTCCATTGGCGTATAATTTGTTCTCGCGAATCAGGCAATTTGATCCAGTATGTTCGTTACTTGTTGACTCTGATGGAGAGATGGGATGCCATTTGTTTTTGTATTCGTGAATAAGGTTTCCTTTCATGTGTAGGGAGATGGGTTGTGAGAGAACGGTAGAAGCCCGGCGTTTGCCAGGCTTCTTGGGTAGAGGGGATGGATTGTGGGAAGTAGGAACAGTGCGGATTATATGGATGTAGGGGAAATTGTCAAAGCACGTAGGCGGCAGAAATACTCGATCTGCATTTGTACGACGCGTTTTCACGCCCCTCTTACCTATGGGTGGGTTGGTTCTTTCTAACTTGCCGATTACTCTCGCGCCAAGTATTGGAATTCCCCACTCTATTAGAGAATGCCAGCTAGCACTATTTTCACACATAGCAACGTGTAGTGGCATCTGCGTAGTCTTGGGTTATTCATCGTCATCCGGTAGTCCCAATTCTCGCACTAGATGATTCAATGTGAGGATTTTCCGAGACGCGGTTTTGTTGTAAACTTTGTACAAATCTGGGATTGGTCGTTTCGGCGGCGCAGATCAACCAGTCTGTTTTGTCCAGCAGCCACGCACTAATGTGCTGCAAAGAGAAATGGCGCTTCCCTCCCTGAGCCAGCTCTCGGGATAGCACAGAAACCTTTCATTTTTTAATCTGTGGTGAGCTTGAGCCACAATCACATATATCATACGAGGAGTGAAAACATGACTATCGATATCGCTCAATTAGTAGCGGCAATTACGTTGGCTTTGGCGCCCTTTGCTCCTTATCTTGCAGAAGGAGGCAAAAAATTTGCTGAGGAAGCTGGCAAGGCCGGCTGGGAAAAAGCGCAAAGTCTGTGGAGCAAGATGAAATCGCGGTGGGGTGATGATAAGGCGATTCAAGGAGCAACGATGCTGGTTGCTGCGGACCCAGAGAACGATGACTGGCAAACTCAACTGGCTAAAGCATTGGCATCCCGACTGGAAAAGGATCCCGATTTTGTCAAGGAACTCATGGAGGCAGTCGGAGGAGAAACTGCTGAGCAGGAATT
>JBJKOR010000813.1:0-4686 GCA_046707185.1 Anaerolineales bacterium
CTCTTGACAAGAATTACTAAACACTGTATATTTATTTAATATACAGTGTTTAGTAATTCTTGTCAAGAGGGGATGAAACACAAAAACACAAAGAAATCTCTACGCCTTTGTATAAAAAATGGCCGACTTCCTTTCGGTTGTCGGCCACTGTTCGCTGAATTCTGGTTACTACTTACTGAATCACTCCCAACTTCTTTCCAACTTTTGCGAACGCTTCCAAGCCTTTATCCAAATCATTCATTTCGTGGGCTGCCGAAATCATCACGCGGATTCTGGCTTTGCCTTTTGCAACGGTCGGGAATCCGATGGACATGGCGAACACACCCGCGTCAAAAAGCTCGCGGCTGAATTGCTGCGCAAGCGGCGCTTCGCCGAGCATGATCGGTGTGATCGGCGTTTCGCTATGACCCGTATCGAAGCCAAGTTTCTTCATTTCTTCTTTGAAATATTTGGCGTTATCCCAGAGCTTGTCAACCAGCGCGGTTGATTCTTCCAACAAGTCAACCGCCGCCAGACAAGCCGCCGCGTCTGGCACCGTCACCGCCGACGAGAATAGGAACGGTCGTCCACGCTGACGCAGCCATTCGACAATGACTTTTTTTCCGGCCACGAGTCCGCCAACAACGCCGAAAGCTTTGGATAACGTGCCAACTTCGACATCCACTTTGCCGTGCAAATCGAAATGATCCACGATGCCACGCCCGCCCCTGCCGAGGACACCTTCACCGTGTGCATCATCCACCATCAGCATGATGTCGTATTTCTGGGCGACTTCATACAAAGCGGATAGCGGCGCGATGTCACCGTCCATGCTGAAGACGCCGTCGGTGACGATTAAACCCCGGCGGTAGGTTCCGGCATTTTCCTTGATGGCCGCTTCGAGGGCGGTCGGATCGTTGTGATCGTATGCGACGATGCGCGCGCCGGAGAGTCGGCATCCGTCGATGATCGAAGCGTGATTCAGTCGGTCAGAAAAAATCACATCTTCCTTGCCGACCAGCGCCGGGATCGTGCCAAGGTTGGCAGTGAAGCCCGATTGAAAAGTAATGACATCCTCTGCACCCTTGAACTTGGCGAGGCGCTTTTCCAATTCGATGTGCAAACCCATCGTGCCTGCAATCGTGCGCACCGCGCCAGGACCGACCCCATATTTCTTCGTGGCTTCCTTGGCGGCCTCCACCAGCTTTGGATGATTCGCCAATCCGAGATAGTTGTTGGAGCAAAAATTTAAAACGTCTTTGCCGTCCACGACCAGGCGTGCGCCTTGCGCTGAGCCAATCATGCGGATGTTGTTATACAAGCCTTGATTTTTCAGGCCATCAATTTCTTGTGTAAGCCAATCGAGTTTTGTGGTCATGGTTTTCCTTTCATGTTGTCATTGCGAGCGGCACTTGCACCTGCGCCAAGTGCAGATGAGCGAATCAATCTTGATTTATATCAAAGAGGAGATTGCCACATCGCTACGCTCCTCGCAATGACATTATAGCGAGAATACAAAAAAGCGGCTGTAATGACTTACGCGTGACAATTGCCTTGACTTTTCCATCAGCGTCCCAAAAACTTTCATCCGTTCTTCATCTTGACCGGAAAGAGACTCTTTGTCCCTATCATTGCATATCCTAATGCCGCCATCAAGACATAAGGTATGACAAAGGTAAGGGCGGGGAAAATATAGCCTGCGATCAAGAGAAACGAGGCGGCTATTGGTAGAAGAGCCCAAATCATAAAGTGTGGCGAACCTATTTTTTGTTGCAAGAAGAATAATAACGGAAAGAGCAGGAGAGTCAGGTCGTGGTTCTGAAGATGCGGCACGCTCAATATAGACAATAGGATTACCAATCCCAATAAGAATTCCTTCGATGATTTCCAATTTTGCCAGACGAACATCACTCCAAGGATTCCCACAAAATAGATGATCCAACTAATACCTGACGCCAAATATCCCAAGCTTCGGACGACCACCCCGTAAAGATTAACCATTGCATCGGGTCTCATCCCAAACCATTTTCCGGCTGAGCTGATTTTCAGGATATTCAAGTAATCCAAGCTTCCCTGCCAGCCGATCAGCAAAAAACTGGTCAGCGCCAAAATGCTCCCCAGCAGAACAAACCGCCACATGATCCTGCGCTGATCGAGAAGAAGAGGAAGTGCTAGGACGATGCATATCTGCGGACGTACCAAAGTGAGCGTTAATCCAACCGCCGCCGTCCAATCCCGTTTTTTTATAATACCCATACACCATATTCCGACTCCCAGAAAAAGAACCGCGGTATCCTGTCCTCTGGATAGACTCAAGAACACAGGGAAAAAGGTAAGGATACCCAAGCCTAAAACGAATTGGGATCTTTGTTCGGCGCTGGAGAATAGCCACTTGATTAAAAATATTGTTGACGCGATATAAATTACTGCCAGAAGAAATGCCCATCGCAATAGCGACGCAGAATAATTGTTGTCAACCATCAGGCCCAGAATCGGAGCCAGATATGGCATATGGTTGTATAACAATACGACATTTTCTTTTGCAAATGGAGCAGCGACGCTTTGTTCAACCTGTTGCTGGTAATCAATGTTATATATTTTGGAATATCCGTGAAGTTGGGCCACGCGGCCCGCTGCATAAAACGCAATGAAATCGGTGTATGCACGCTGATCGGGTGGGGCAATAAACGGACGCCAACCTAATAGTTCAAAGGTCGATATTAAAGAAATTGAAATCCAAGCGACCATGTGCCAGAAACGGATTTTCATAGCCTTCATTCCTCGTAAGGATGAACTTCGATTAAATCGTAAGTAATCATCGGAAACTACTTTAAAAAGGATTGCTCCAGGCAGTGTCCCTGGCGCCAGGAGCGCGCTTTTTTGTTAAGCAACTTTTCGTCACCTACTTAACCGTGATTTCTCTGTGTCAAAATTTATTATAGCAAGAATGGTAAAAATGACTATCACAATTTGGTGCTGACGATTGGTTTAAGTTTTTGCAGGTTGAGCCTCACGCCTTGTTTACTGCAGCTCGCGACTCAAGAAAGGATTCTTTATTCCCGCCAAGGCCCATACCAAGCCTGTCATCAAAATGTATGGCACGACAAATTGAAGCGGGCTGAAAAGAAAACCTGCCAGAAGGAAATAGGACGCGCCAACAATCAAGAGAATCCATGCCGACGAGGCGCCGGATTCCATTTTTTGCTTCACAAAGAAGAGCAATGGGAATGCCAGCAAAGCTAAATCGTGATATTGAAGATGAGGCACAGAAAGAATCGTCAATAAAATAAGTAGTCCCAATAGGAGTTCTTTCGAGGCCTTCCAATGGAGCCACAAAATAACTGAACCAGTGATTCCCAGAAAATAAATCATCCAACTAATCAAAGATAAAACGCTTGGTTTCAGGAAGCTCATGCTTCGAACGATGATCCCATATAAATTGACCATCGAGCTGGGATTCATTCCAAACCATTCTCCAGCAGAGCTGATCTCAAGTAAATTCAGGAATCCAAAGATTCCATGCCAGCCGATCAACAATGAACTCAATATAGCAAGAAGTGCAGCAATAAAAATAAAACGCCACCAAATAGTGCGTTGACTAAATAAAAAGGGAATCGCTAAAATGATACTGATGTGAGGCAGAACTGTGGTAAGTGCCAGACCAATCCCCGCCATCCAATCCAGCTTTCTCAGAATTCCAAGATACCATACCACAACCCCTAAAAAAAGAATGGCCGTATCTTGTCCTTGCCATAGACTGACAAACAATGGGAAAAAAGTCAACGTGCTAAAACCTATGATACCTTTTAAACTTTTTTCCGTTCCTTTAAATAATGCGTTGACTAAGACGACAATTGCAGCAATATAAATAACAATCAAGATCAATGCCCATCTTATAAACGATGCGGCATAATCTTTATCGACAATCCATGCCAATATTGGAAGCAAGTAGGGCATATGATTGTAGAGCAGTGCTCTTCCTTCTGGTAGATGAATCGCTAAAACGTTTTGCTCGACTTTCTGCTGAAGGGTTACATCATATACTTGAGAAAATCCTTGTGCCTGCGCTATCCGACCGCCAGCATAAAAAGCCATAAAGTCGGCATTATTGCGCTCGCCTGCATGGGTGATTATTTGCCACCATCCCAGCCCTTCAAACGCCAATAAAAATGAAATGGAAACCCATGCGATCAAGCGAAAAATCCTGCTGCTCATACATCGGCTTCCATCAGCAATCCCAATTCGGTCAAGGCATCCATCACTTTTTGGATGGCTCCACTTTTGACAATGATCGCTGTCGGACCGAGCGGTTCACCGAGGAATCTTGCTGCTTTTGATTTTCGCAGCTCTTCCAGGACTTCAGGGCGGCTGACCTTTAAAACAATTTGAGTCTCGGCCCGCGCTTCAGTTCCGTTAGCTTCCCAACGCTTGAGCGCTTTGACCAGCGTTGGCGGAATTCTTGTATCGGAATGCTTTGCCAAGAGCGCCAACAACTGCTCGACTTTCAAGCCCTGCTCTTTAGCTTTGACTAATGAATGCGGCGTGATGTGGTAGTGATATTCCTCGGGTGCGGCCTCGACCCTGAAAGGGCGCAGGGCGTTACGGCGGCGCTGGTCGAGTAACTCCGCAGGAGCGTATCGAGACCCGCCGCTGCCCTTCGACACAGCTTCGTTAGTCAGGGCAGTGCTCGACCCGCGGACTTCGTCA
>JBJKOR010000814.1:0-2070 GCA_046707185.1 Anaerolineales bacterium
TTTGCGTTTTGATCTTTGCGTTTTGTTTTTTTCGTTTTGATTACATATGCTTGATGATCGCGTCGCCGAAGCCGGAGCACTTTACTTCGGTGGCATGATCCATCAAACGCGCAAAGTCATAGGTCACGGTACGGGCATTAATAGCGCCTTCCATGCCTTTGACAATCAAGTCTGCGGCTTCGGTCCAGCCCATGTAGCGCAGCATCATCTCGCCGGAAAGGATCACCGAACCGGGATTGACTTTATCGAGGTCGGCATATTTCGGCGCGGTGCCATGCGTCGCTTCGAAAATGGCGTGACCAGTCACATAGTTGATATTCGCACCCGGTGCGATTCCGATACCGCCAACCTGCGCAGCCAATGCATCGGAAAGGTAATCGCCATTGAGATTCATCGTGGCGATCACATCGTAATCTTTTGGACGAATCAACATGAATTGAAGCGTGACATCGGCAATCGAATCCTTCAACAATAATTTGCCCTTCCATTTGCCATCACCGTGCGTAGGCCATAACTTCAACGCCTCTTCGACTTCCGCAACGATTTCAGCCTGTTTATCGGGGGCCATCATTTCATAACCCGGATCGATCATGCGGGCGTTTTCCTCGGCGGTCAAATTTGGATTCTTTTCCTTGTTGCCGAGAATCCACGTCTCGCGTTCCGTGACCACTTCGTTGCGGAATTCACGCTTGCCAACAGTATATGCCCAATCTTTGAATGCCCCTTCCGTGAATTTCATGATGTTGCCCTTATGGACAAAGTTCACGCTCTTGCGCTTGTTCTGCAATGCCCATGTAATCGCGGCGCGCGCCAAGCGTTCCGTGCCTTCCACGGAAACGGGTTTGATGCCAATGCCCGCCGTATCCGGAAAACGCATCTTTGCATATTCTTTTGGAAAAGTATCCTTGAGCCATTGCCTGAACTGTTTATTCTCATCCGTTCCGTATCGAAACTCGATACCGGCATAGATATCTTCGGTATTTTCGCGGAAGATGACCATGTCCACGTATTCAGGATGTTTAACGGGCGAGGGCGCACCGTTGTAATAACGCACCGGCCGCTGGCAGACATACAGGTCGAGCAGTTTGCGTAGTGCAACATTCAATGAACGGATTCCGCCTCCGATCGGGGTCGTGAGCGGGCCTTTGATCCCCACTAGAAATTCCCGAAATGCCTGGGTCGTTTCATCGGGAAGCCAACTGTTGAACATCTTGAACGATTTTTCGCCCGCGTACACTTCCATCCAATGAATCTTGCGCTTGCCGCCGTAGGCCTTCTCCACAGCCGCGTCGAACACGCGCACCGAGGCGCGCCAGATGTCGCGTCCTGTGCCATCGCCCTCGACAAACGGGATAATGGGATTATCGGGAACCTGTAACTTCCCATCTTTGATCGAAATCTTCGCCCCGCCTGCTGGGACTTTTACATTTGTATATGCCATGATTGTCTCCTTACAAAGATAATGCAGGGCATTATACATCCGCGCTTTTCCTCCTCCTAGTGACGATTGTCCTTATTCCGAATGTCATTCCCCGTAAGAAAGTGTTTTCGAACTCATGAACAAATTCCTCTATGTCACGATGTGAGCGACCGCTGCGGCTGCGCTGAGCGCAGGCACCGAGAGCGAATAATCTCGCGTTTTCAACAAAGTTTTCTTGAGTTTTCGAGATTCTTCGTGGCGCTACAAGCGCCACTCACATCGTCCCGATGTCCTTCGGGAGAAGGACATGTCGAGATGAAATTTCGACTTTTAAAACACTCTTTCAGCAGCTCGCGTCCACCACCGTGACTTTATCTTCCTTGTTGGGAATGATGCACAAGAACTCGAACGGTTCATCGCCAGTATTTTGATACGAGTGAATCACACCCTCGGGAATGAAGACCACATCCCCGGCCTTGACGTGATAAGTTTCTTCGCCGATGGTGATGGTGGCTTGTCCGCACAAAACATATTGCTCGTGTTCGACAGTATTCGTGTGGCGCGGCATGCCTCCATCCTTTTGCATGGAGAATTTCCGCAAGGCAAAGTTCGGTCCCTCCTGCGATGAAATCAAAACTTGAATCTTGGTG
>JBJKOR010000815.1:0-4140 GCA_046707185.1 Anaerolineales bacterium
CAAATTTCTGATTATTACTGCTGGAATTCAGGCCGGTTACATTGGGGTGATGGTCGTGTGCCTGCTTTTATTGGTTGTCGTCTTCGCGGCATTTTTCCGCTTCATTGCTTCAATGTTGTTTGGCGAAAGGCCGAATGATGTGGTGAAGGGCGAATTGAATTGGCTTACTCTGTTACCCGGTTTTGTTCTGCTTCTCTTGATTGTCGGTCTCGGTCTCTTCATCCCTTCCCAGTTGACAGCACTGCTGAAAGATGCCAGTGATTTGGTCTTGACTGGCAACACGACGGTGGCGGCTGGTGCGAAGAGTCTTTTATTACGGTAGTGAAATTCCAGTTAGGAGAACTTTATGACACTCTTGGACGAAAAGACGAAAATCGGCACGAAATATATTGCGGCGTTACGTGCCCGTTTTGGTAGTTCAATTTTGGATGAAACCTGGCAGGCTCCTGACCAGGTTACGGTGACTGTCCCCCTGAATAGCCTGCCGGATGTAGTGGCGTATCTTTATTATGAGCAGGGCGGCTGGTTGGCGAGCGCGGCAGCAAATGATGAAAGGCCGTTGAATGGTCAGTATGCGCTTTATTATGTTCTTTCGGTGGAAGGTACGCAGAAGGATTCGGAAGCCGCGGAAAATGCTTATGTGGTGGTGCATGCTCAAATCCCGCCTCACCAGCCCGAATTCCCGTCTGTGACGCCGAAGGTTCCGGCGGCGATTTGGTACGAGCGCGAAATCCGCGATATGTTCGGAATTCATCCCGTTGGAATTCCGGATGAGCGCCGCCTCGTGTTGCCCGATGACTGGCCGGATGATTTGTATCCGCTTCGCAAGGATACGATGGATTACCGCTATCGTCCTGAACCGGTTGTGGAAGACGAAAACTATGAGTTCATCAATGTCGAAGGCGAAGGCATCGTTCAGGTTCCGCTTGGCCCGCTGCACATGACTTCCGATGAGCCGGGTCACTTCCGACTTTATGTGGACGGCGAACATATTGTTGACGCGGACTACCGTCTTTTCTATGTCCATCGCGGCATGGAGAAATTGGCGGAGGGCCGCATGAATTATGACCAGGTCACGTTCCTTGCCGATCGCATCTGCGGCATTTGCGGCTATGCCCACAACGTGGCCTACAGCACTTCCATCGAGCGTGCCTTGGAAATCGATGTGCCGATCCGTGCCCAGTATATCCGCACGATTTTGCTCGAGATTGAGCGCCTGCATAGCCATTTGTTGAATCTGGGTCTGGCCTGTCACTTTGTCGGTTTCGATACCGGCTTCATGCACTTCTTCCGCGTCCGCGAGAAAGCCATGAAGATGGCTGAAATGCTAACCGGTTCGCGCAAGACGTACGGCGTCAATTTGATCGGCGGTGTACGCCGCGATATCTTGAAGGAACATCGTGCCTTGATCACGCAGGTGCTCGGCGAATTAAAGAAAGAAGTCGCGGATCTCGTCAGCATGTTGCTTGATACGCCCAATATTTTGCAGCGTACGCAAAACATCGGACGGCTCGAACCGCAGGTGGCGCGCGACTTTAGCCCCGTCGGGCCGACCCTGCGCGGCTCCGGTTTTGCGCGCGACATTCGCGTCATCCATCCTTACTGCGCATATGATCAAGTTCCATGGCATGTGGTTTCAAAAGATGGCTGCGATGTTCTCTCACGGACCGTCAACCGCGCGGAGGAATTCTTCGAGTCGATCTCGCTGATCGAGCGTTGTCTCGATGCGATGCCCGAGGGACCGGTGCTGACCGAAGGCTTCAAATACAAACCGTATAAATTTGCCCTTGGATATGTGGAGGCGCCGCGCGGCGAGGACATTCACTGGAGCATGTTGGGCGATAATCAGAAGATTTATCGTTGGAAGTGCCGCGCTTCCAGTTATAACAACTGGCCCTCGCTGCGTTATATGCTGCGCGGCAATACCATCTCCGACGCGCCGTTGATCGTCGCCAGTATCGACCCGTGCTATTCGTGCACTGAGCGCGTTACGGTGCTGGATGTGCGCAAGAAAAAGGCCACCATTATTCCTTATAAGGAAATGGAACGTTACTGCATTGAGCGCAAAGACTCGCCTTTGAAGATGTATTAGAGTGCATATGCAAAACCATTTTACATGTCATTCTGAGGAGCGCAAGCGACGAAGAATCTCGAAATTTATGGGCAACGAACGAGATTCTTCGCTCCCGGAGCCTGCGCTGAGCGCAGTCGAAGCGGTCGCTCACATCGTCCCGATGTCCTTCGGGAGAATGACATAAGTCTCGATTTGGCTTTACAAAGGAGACAGGCATTATGTTGAAACTACTGAGAGAAGTTTTAAAAACAGGCGAAGCCACATTACCTTATCCGTTTGAACCGGTGGAGGTGATGCCCGGTTTTCGCGGAAAACCACATCACAACCCTGAGCAATGCATCGCGTGCGGCGCGTGCGCCATTGCCTGTCCGCCCAATGCCTTGAGCATGACCACGGATTTGGATCAAGGCTTCCAAACCTGGAATTTATTCGTGGGGCGCTGCATTTACTGCGGACGCTGTGAAGAAGTCTGCCCGACGGGAGCCATCACGCTCAGCCAGGACTTCGAGTTATCCGTGATGAACAAGCAGGATTTATACGAGAAAGCGGATTACAAGCTGGCTACTTGCCATCATTGCGGAAGATATTTTGCGCCCCTCAAAGAAATTGAGTACGCCAAGTCAATCCTTCAGCAAAGCGATCTGCCTGAGCCTTTAAAGGCAAACGCCTGCACGCTCATGGACTTTTGCCCGGAATGCAAGCGCAAGAACGACGTTTCGAAAATGGTAGACATTTATCAGGAGAAAAACGATGTTGCGCGATAGTATAACCAACCTGACGGTGGCGGAACACAGCAAATATGCCATCCATGAAGACCCGGCAGCGGCGCAACTGAAAGGCGCACTGCTCAAAGATATTCATCGCTCCGTATATGTTTATCGAGTGGATTGCGGCGGATGCAACGGGTGCGAGATCGAAATCTTTGCCGCGCTGACGCCGCTCTTTGACGTGGAGCGGTTCGGCATCAAAGTGGTTTCTTCCCCGCGTCATGCCGACATTTTGCTTTACACCGGTTCGATGACGCGTTCGATGCGCGTCCCGGCTTTGCGCGCCTATCATGCCGCGCCCGATCCGAAGATTTGCGTGGCGTATGGCGCCTGCGGATGCTCCGGCGGAATCTTCCACGACCTGTATTGTGTGTGGGGCGGGGCGGATAAATTCATCCCGATCGACGTGTATATCCCTGGCTGCCCGCCAACTCCCGCGGCGACGGTTTATGGCTTTGCAGTTGGACTTGGCCTGCTTGGTCAGAAGCTAAAAGCCACACATCATGTTCAAGGGGAGGATGAACATGCCGTACTTGCTCATCCGCAGATTCCGCGCCCGTTGCGAATCCAGATCGAACGCGAATCTCGCCGTATGGCTGGTTATCTATATGGCAAACAGATTGCAGAGAAGTTCCTAACTATCGCGGAAGATAATCGGGATCAGGTCAGTGAAAATGTTCAAGCTTATTTGGATAAGCAAGCCGATCCTCGACTCACCGAAACCATGAATCGTCTGGTAAATCTTTATAACGACCATAAAGGAGCTGCCTAATCCATGGCTGAGCGGGCTGTTTTCTATCAGTTGACGCAAAAATTTGTCAACACCGATAAGGACATTCCTGAGGAGGCGCAGCAGGTCGTCTATTATTCGCTGGCGATTGGTCATCATGTCGGCGTGCTGGATTGTTTCCAAAGCCTGATGGAAGTCCCGCTCGATGAATATCGCAATTGGGTGGCGCAGATGCCGGAAGGGAAAGGCCGCCATAAACTCGAAGGTTTGTTGACGTGGGGTGAGATCGAGATCAATAAGAGTCACGCGAGCGATTTGGTTCCGGTGTTAAAAGATTCTCGTGCACAAATGGATTCTGCCGGAACGCATTGTACGGACGTCTTGCTGGATTGTCTGCAAAAGATGATTCAGGAACCTGCGCTTTATTTAATGGTCAGGAAATACGCATGAAAAAGAAATTGGTTTTAACGGTTGGTAATTCAATGATGGGCGATGACGCGGCGGGACCGCTTCTTGCGCAGAAGATGCAGCGCACACCGTTGGAGAACTGGGATTTGCTGGATGGCGGA
>JBJKOR010000816.1:0-1740 GCA_046707185.1 Anaerolineales bacterium
CGCTCAGCGGCGGACAGCGCCAACGCGTGGCAATTGCGCGCGCCTTGTTGATGGATCCGCGCATTTTGATTCTGGACGATTCCACTTCTTCGGTCGACACCCAAACCGAGAAACTCATTCAGGAGGCACTCGATCATCTGATGGAAGGCCGCACCACTTTCGTCATCGCACATCGTTTGTCCACGGTTCGCCGCGCCGATATGATCCTCGTCATGGAGAACGGCCGCATCATCCAGCGCGGCAAGCACGACGAACTGCTGGCTCAAGGCGGACTGTACAAGGAAATTCATGATTTGCAATTGAGTCAGAACAAAGCCTTCGAAGATGTCATCGAAGAAGTAGAAATCGAGAAACCAAAAATCTCTGCAGATCATTCGCTGTCGTGACTTGAAACTTGACACGTGACACCTGACACTTACCCATGACCCAAACTATTATCCCTCCTGCTTACGTCACCCAAGCCGAAGCGCAATACGACAAAGGCTACGATCCCAATGTTGCGCGCAGGCTGTCTGGATACGCGCTGCCATATATTGGCAGATTGATCATTGCGCTGATTTGCATGCTGGGCGCCTCGGCTGCCGCGGTAGCCGGACCGTACTTTGTCAAGCTGGCAATCGATGGCGGATTGACGGCTGGCAATTACAACGTCCTGCGTTATACCATCCTCGCCTACCTTGGAACGGCCGTATTGCAATGGGTCTTCACCTACTTTCGTGTGAATATTATGTCATGGGTTGGACAAGCCGTCATCTACGATTTACGTTCCGACTTGTTCAACCATTTACAGGAACTCTCGCTTGGGTTTTACTCGCGTTATTCGGTTGGACGCGCGATCACGCGCGTCATCAACGACGTCGAAATCCTGCGCAACTTCCTGACGTGGGCCGTGCTGGCCGTCACACGCGACATCTTCACCCTGATCCTGATCATCATTGTGATGTTAAGCATGGACTTTCGGCTGGCCCTGATCACTTTCAGCGTCTTACCGTTCATGGCTTTGGCGACCATCGTCTTCCGCCGTTACTCGCGTCCGGCCTACCGTCAGGTGCGCGCCGCCATTTCGTGGGTCAATTCAGTGCTGGCGGAAAACGTCAACGGCGTGCGCGTGGTGCAGGCTTTTTCACGCCAGAGCCATAATTACGAAAACTTTTCAAATTACGTGGATCGTTATCATCTCCAGCGTTCGATCTACGCCGCAAAGCTGGCTTCATTCTTCAGTCCTATCGTGGATGTATTGGGCGCCATCGCAACGATGCTGGTGATCTGGCTGGGCGGTTCGGCGGTGTTGGGCAACCAGATTACCGCAGGTGTGCTGGTGGCATTTGTTCTTTACATCGACCGCTTCTTCGATCCGATCCGCGACCTGAGCCGCCGCTTCGACTCGCTTCAATCCACGATGGCGAGCGGCGAACGCATCATCGCCCTGCTCGATACGGAGGTGGAGGTGCGGGACGCGAAAAACGCGCGTGACCTGCCGACCATTACCGGCGCAGTCGGGTTCGAGTCGGTTTCGTTCCATTATGAAGATGATCCCGCGCTTGTCCTCGATAGCATCAATCTGGATATGCGCGCGGGCGAGACGGTCGCGCTGGTTGGCGAGACCGGTGCAGGCAAGACGACCATCGTCAAATTGCTCGGCCGCTTCCACGATCCGACCTCGGGCTGCGTGCGCGTCGACGGCGTCGATCTGCGGAGGGTGACTCAGCGTTCGCTCCGCAGGCAAATGGGCATGGTTTT
>JBJKOR010000817.1:0-3160 GCA_046707185.1 Anaerolineales bacterium
GTACCAGAACAAACCTGTTCCACAGGATATTGTCCATCGGATCGTGGAAGCCGGACGCCTGACCGCCAGCAGCATGAACGGTCAGCCCTGGCATTTCATCGTTGTGGAAAACCTGGAAACGTTGAAAAAACTTGGAGCGTTGGCGAAAAGTGGACCTTACATTGCGCAAGCGCCGCTGGCAATCGTGGTTGCCATGACAAAATCGGTTTATGCCGTTTCCGATGCAAGCCGGGCAATCCAATCCATGATCCTGACAGCCTGGTCGGAAGGTGTGAGTTCCAATTGGGTGGGCTTCGAAAACTTGGATGCAGTCAAATCGATCCTGGCAATCCCCGACGACGTCGATATATTAGCCATCCTGCCATTTGGATATGCTGCAAAAGCAGTTGGTAAAGGTATAAAGAAGCGAAAGCCACTTTCAGAAATTGCCCACCACGAACGTTTCGATCAACCCTACAAATAACGGTGGCGGCACAAAAGTAAGTGACGAACTTTAATGCGAATTCCGCGCATGGGCGAATGCCGCAGATATTTTTCAAAAGCATTCGCAAAATTCGCTGATTTGCGCCATCGATTTTCTCCCCATTGTTCAAGCAAATTAGAGAGAAATATCAACTTTGTAGTAGCTCATAAAATAAAAATACCGCCTCTCGACGGTATTCAGGAGCTGGGCGACAAGGATTCGAACCTTGAATTTCACGTCCAGAGCGTGACGTGTTGCCGTTACACCATCGCCCAAATGAGTTGTCCAGCGGCGAAATTCTAACACGGCCTAACCTTTGCGGCAAGTCACAATATGATGACTAAAAAGTCAGTGCTTTGTTATAATCAACCCATTCAAAACAAAAAGGCATATTCATGAATCCAGAAGAATCGAAACCCTTCGACCCTGCCCAGGGCAGGCCCGTTGACTTTATCCGCGAAGCCGTCGCCGAAGATTTGCGCACGGGACGCTTCAATTATGTTCGCACACGCCTGCCTCCCGAACCCAATGGCTACCTGCACATCGGTCATGTCAAAGCCTTCATGATCGATTATCTGGTCGCAAAGGAAAATAACGGCGAGGTAATCCTGCGCTTCGACGACACCAATCCCGTCAAGGAAGATGTCGAGTACGTGGACGCCATCATGGACGATGCGCACTGGCTGGGCATCCAATGGGCCAAAGTCACGTACGCGTCCGATTATTTTGACTTGCTCTACGAATGGGCAATCAAGCTGGTCAAGATGGGCAAAGCCTACGTGGACGACCAAAGCCCGGAGCAAGTCAGCGCCAACCGCGGCACGTTTACCGAGCCGGGAAAAGATTCGCCGTATCGCGACCGCAGCGTCGAAGAAAATCTCGACCTGCTCGAACGTATGAAGAAGGGCGAGTTCCCGGATGGTTCGCGCGTCCTGCGCGCCAAAATCGACATGGCGCATCCCAACCTCAACATGCGCGACCCCGTGATGTATCGCATCATCCATGAACCGGCGCATCATCGCACCGGCTCGAAGTGGAAAATCTACCCGATGTACGATTGGACGCACGGCCAGAACGACTCGATGGAAGGCATCACCCATTCGTTATGTTCACTCGAATACCGCGACCATCGTCCGCTGTATGAGTGGTTCCCTGAACAACTCGGCGTATGGCAGCCGCGCCAGATCGAGTTCGCGCGTCTCAATCTCAATTACACCATCATGAGCAAACGCAAACTGCGCCGACTCGTCGAAGAGAAGCGCGTCAGCGGCTGGGACGATCCGCGTATGCCCACCCTGCGGGCCATGCGCCGCCGCGGCTATCCGGCGGAAGCCATCGTCGAATTTGTGCAGCGCATGGGTATCTCCACGGTCGCCACATCGAATTCGGGCGTGATCGCCGACGTAGCTTTCCTGGAAGTATGTGTGCGCGATAATCTCAACAAACATTCGCCGCGCCGCTTGGCGGTGCTCCATCCGCTTAAATTGGTCATCGACAATTATCCCGAGTCACAAGTCGAGGAGATGGAGGCGGTCAACAATCCCGAAGATCCGAACGCGGGCACTCGCAAAGTTCCGTTCTCGAAAGTTCTCTACATCGAGCAGGACGATTTCCGCGAAACGCCGCCGCCCAAGTATTATCGTCTCTTCCCCGGCAACGAAGTCCGCTTGCGCTACGCGTATTTCGTCAAATGCACGCACGTAGTCAAAGATGGCAAAGGCGAAGTGACCGAAGTTCATTGCACCTACGATCCCGCTACGCGCGGCGGCGACTCGCCCGATGGGCGCAAGATCAAATCCACGATCCATTGGGTTTCTGCCGCGCACGCCAAAGAGGCTGAGATTCGGCTCTATGATCGTTTGTTTACGAAAGAAGACCCGGAAGAAGGCGACGAAGGTTTCCTGGCTTGTTTGAATCCGAATTCATTGACCGTGCTCAACGGATTTGTGGAACCGCTTCTTTCCTCCACCCAAGCGGGCGACCGTTTCCAATTCGACCGCCAGGGATATTTTTGCACCGACTCCGATTCGACTCCCGATAAACCTGTTTTCAATCTGACGGTTTCACTGAAAGATACTTGGGCAAAGATCGCAAAGAAAAGATAATCTTATATGTCGTTGCTAGGAGGACATCGCGCTGAGCGGAGCATAGCGCAGTCGAAGCGTCGCCAACGACCCAGCACCTGCGGACTTGGGCAGGCGAGCAATCTCCTATTTGATGTGAAGATTGCTTGCCATAGGCACGCTTCGCGGTCGCTTGGCTTCGACGCTTGTACCTGCATGCAAGTGCAGGTGTGCAACGGCGGTGATTGAGTAAGCCGAAGAATGAAAAGCGTCGTTATTCTCAAATCCATTTGCATAATGATGACAGTGAGACGCACAGTAAACTACAGACCCTAAAGGTCTCGGAGACCTTTAGGGTCTAAAAGTGTTTCTTCCAAATTTACAGCTTTTCCAAAATCTCTATCGCTTTCTTCAACCGTTCTAATGATTTTTCTCTTCCAATAATTTGAATGCTTTCAAACAACGGCGGACTGACCTTTTGCCCCGTAATGGCTACCCGCAAAATGCCAAAAACTTGACCCGCACTAAATCCTGATTGCTCCACATAGGCGCGCATCGGCGGCTCGGCGGTAGGATGATTCAGATCAGGCAAGGCCGCAAGAATTTCATAAGCCTTGTGAGCAATGGCGGCAGA
>JBJKOR010000818.1:0-1653 GCA_046707185.1 Anaerolineales bacterium
TATGGCGGAGAAGTTGGCCGCCTTACAGAAAATGCACGCTGAAAACCTGCATCATTACGATGCCCATTGCCCACGTTGTGGACGCGCCAATGCTATTTCCAGACAACGCCTGGAGATGTTCACGCCAGGCTGGCAGAACGCCATTAAGGAAACGGCTCCGGCCGCGCCTCAGCCTGCCGCGCCTGAGCCTGAGGCAGCATCTGCACCGGTAAAAGCTCCAGCGAAGAAGTCTACGCAAAAGACCAAAGCTAAGACTGCTAAGACTGTCAAAGCTGCGCCCAAGAAAGCAGCTCCAAAACCTGCGGCGAAGAAAACCAAAAAGAAATGACTCTGCGCGCCATTTTTTTTGACTTGGGCGGTGTCATCGTCCGCACTGAACATCAGGCGCCTCGTGAATATCTCGCGGAACGCCTCCATATGAGCTACGAAGATATCAATAAAATTGTGTTCGACTCCGAGACGGCGCGCAAGGCCTCCATCGGGGAAGTCAGCGTGGAGGAACATTGGCTGGCTGTGACGCGCAAATTGCGTTTGCCCGATTCTGAGGCCGATTCAGTCCGAAACGAATTCTTCGGCGGCGATGCGATCGACCGCGATCTGCTGGACTTCATCCGTGCGCTGCGGCCGCGCTATAAGGTTGGCGTGATCTCCAACGCCTGGGGGGATATGCGCGATTATGTTAGGAAGAATCGCTTCGAGGATGCCTTCGACACGCTGGTCATTTCCGCGGAGATTGGGTCGATGAAGCCTCATCCGGAGATTTATCAATTTGCGTTGAAGCAGTTCCAAGTCGAGGCAAAGGATGCGGCTTTCATCGATGATATGCCGAAGAATATCGAAGCTGCCAATGCGCTGGGGATGCACGGCATCCTCTTTCGCAATCCCGCGCAAGTTAAAAAAGATCTAAAGTCTCTGTTGGATCACAAGTAACACAAGGAGATTATCGTTTCGATAATAGCTTTTGCAAGTCTTCTTCTGCTTCAAGGCGGGCGCGCATGGCAATCGGCGCGCGCAGATGTCGGCGCAAGGTCTCTTCGCTTTTGGCGTTGTCGTAATAGTCGCGGAACATTTGTAGAATCGAAATTGTCTCGCCCGCATATTGTTCGTGCTTCGCTTCATCGCTCGCTTGAACGAATCCTTCTTGGATTACGCGGCAATATAATCCCGGCCGCTCAGCTTGACGGAACTTCTTGACGAATTGCGGATCGCTCATACGCCGTGCAAATGTGGAACATGGAATACGCGGCGCCGTGACTTCGAGAATCGTCGAACCGATCTGCAGACGGTCGCCAATATTGAAGCCCGTGCTTTCCAATTCGCTGATGGTTAAGTTGTCGCCAAAAGTTCCCGGCATAAGTTCTTTCCCTAATTCGTTTGACCACCAATCGTAATCGGCCATTCCGTAAATATAGATGGCTTGATCCGGCCCGCCGTGATTCTTTGTATCACAAATCACGTCCGTGGGTATTCCAAGCGATTTGACTTCAACGGGTCCATGAACAGGAAGTTTATAGATCCCCGTCGTTTCCACGCCATCGCGCTTGTGTTGTGTTCGTTCTTGTCCGATGTTGACACTGAGGATGTGCATGATTTTATTTCTCCAACTTTATTTTTCCTGTAAAAGCAACGACTCATCCCAAACGACAATTTGAT
>JBJKOR010000819.1:0-7715 GCA_046707185.1 Anaerolineales bacterium
CCCGTATCCGTCTGGTTGCTGATCTGTCCTTGGCTGGGATAAGTGAACTGGAAGCCGTAGGTTGAATTGGTATACGTACTGGTACCGGTCTGAGGCGTGCCCGCTGTTGTAGGCGTTGCGGTGACGTTTGCAATTGGGGTACTCGTACTAGCGGGTGTTGCAGTGACACTCGGCATCGAGGTACTGGCCGGTGCCGCGGAGGCTGCTGAGGCGTTATAGATGATTGGCGCAACCCACTGGGCGCGGTCTCCATACGGAGACCCGGCTGCGAGAGTCGTCAAAATGAATTGAACGTTCTGACCAGCCAGCGAACTCAAGTCAACATCCGCCTGTCCATACATTCCATCATATTTTTCGCCAAAGGCCCACAGGGTTCGGATGGGATTATTTGCAATCTTGTAGTCCAAACGGAAGATCACATAGCAGTAAGGATCATTGTAGGAACAGTTCACAATCGAGCGGAAGCGATCACCGGCTTGCACCGTATAGCTTGGATAGAATCCCTGAACGTAACCATTGTAGACATTTTGCGGGAAGGTAACCATACCCAGGCCCGAATAGCCGGTACCATTTTCCAGCGTTGGATTAGTGACCGGCAAAACAAACCCTTTCGGATCGCCGTCGGTTCCGGGGCAAGGCAACGCACCCGCGGCGGAATACCAGGTCGCCGAGCAAACATTTGCGGCAAAGTCGTAGACCGTGCCAACAGGCGTTGCCGTGGATGTCGGTGAAGGCGTTCCCGGAGTCGGTGTCACCGCTGTACCGGAGACAACGATGTCCACCCACCATGATTTTGTGCCGTCATAACCAAGCCCAAACGGGACGCCATTATTGTCCTTGAATTTCCAATAGCCGCGGTACTCGCCCGCAGTGGTTGGCGCAGTAAGCGTGATCGTCAGGTCGACGGTTTGGCCCGGTGCCACATTCTGCGGGAGATTAGCAGAACTCGGTCCGCTCATTTGATCGCCGCTATCGAAGATCAACGAATAGGCAGTCGTCCACGTGCAAGTACCCACGTTCTTGAGACGCCATGTCTTCGTAAAGGTCGTTCCGGCATTGACAATAGTGCCATCCGGAATGGTGACATCCGCGATGAAATGAGCGCGATCGCAATTGGGAGGCGGAGGATAAACCGCGGTCGGCGTACCGGGACCAACGGTCGGTGTGGCAATGACCGTTCCGCCGTTCCGCACAATAACCGGATTCGACCACAAGGCGCGGTCACCGCTTGCAGCGCCGAAGGCAATTACTTTAAGGATGAACTTTACGTTTTGTCCTGCAAGCGGACTCAAATCCACGTTCGCCTGATAGTACAGCCCATCATATTTTTCGCGGAATGACCAATAGGTATAAATCGGCCCGTTGCCAATTTGATAATCCAAACGGAATGTCACCGAACAATTGGTCGCGTTATAGACGCAGTTGACGATGCTTTGGAAATGATCGCCCGCCTGAACAACAAACGCCGGATACACGCCCTGGATTTCACCGTTATAAACATTTTCAGGCGAAGTGACCAGTCCCGGCCCACTGCTGGTCGAACCGTTTTCCAATTTCGGATTGGACACGGGCAGAACAAAACCGCTGGAGGAGCCGTCCGTACCGGGGCACGGCAAACTTCCATCGGCGGTTGACCACGCGGCCTGACAGGCATTCGTGGCAAAATCATAAGCTACATTCGAGGTCGCGGAAACATTGATTTCCACCCAGAAAGACTGGCTGGCGTTCCGGCCAAGGCCGAATACATGTCCAGAACTATCACGGAGTTTCCAGTAACCCATGTACTGTCCTGTTGTACCCGGTGCGGTTAACGGTATGGTTAGATCGACCGTTTGACCCGGTGCAATATTCGAAGGAAAATTCACCGATGTTTGGGAAGTCATGGCAGTACCGGAACTGAATACCAAAGAATAGGAAGTTGTCCATGTGCAACTGCCGATGTTCTTGAGCCGCCACGTTTTGGTGAATGCTGCGCCGGGTGCAAGAATCGTTCCATCGGGGATGGTCACATCCGCAATGAACTGAGCCCAGTTGCAGGCTGATGGCGGCGGATAACCCAACGTCGAAGCGGACACAGAAAACGAAGATAGCATCAGCGCCAAAATCAAAATCGTCGAAGCCAGAGTCAAACGGTGTTTCATAGAAGCCTCCTAAATGGTCAAGGGAACGCACCAGAGCATATTCAACAAAATTCCCTTGACAACCATTCCAAGTATAACTTTACTTAGGCGATTATTCAATATATTTTGAGTTGTTTCGAGTAGCCGATTTCTCCTATTCCTGCGCGCGTTTTGTACATTTTCCATATAATTGAGCCATGCCGCGCACAATTCTTCATCTTGATCTGGATGCCTTCTTCTGTTCTGTTGAAGAAACGCACGACCCGTCCCTGCGCGGCAAAGCTTTTGCAGTTGGAGGCAAGCCGGATGAACGCGGCGTGGTGGCCTCCTGTTCGTATGCTGCGCGACAATTTGGAGTTCGGTCGGCGATGCCAATGGTGCGCGCCTTGCGGCTTTGTCCACAATTGACCATCGTTTCCTCGCGGCACGGGCTTTATCGCGAAGTGTCAGAGCAGGTGATGGCGCGGCTTCGTAAATTGACTCCGCTTGTGGAGCAAATTTCCATCGACGAGGCTTTTCTCGATATATCAGACATCAACGAATCGGTAGAACGCCTCGCGCGCCGACTTCAAGCGGGCGTCCGCGACGAATTAGGTTTACCCTGCTCTATTGGAATCGCGTCGAACAAACTGGTGGCGAAGATTGCCACCGAGGTTGGAAAGACCCTTCGATCGCGAAGCACTCAGGATGATGAAAAAATCGGTCCGCCGTTCGGCTTGACGATTGTGCCCGCGGGTGAGGAAGCTGATTTTCTCGCTCTCCTTCCGGCTGAAATGCTCTGGGGAGTTGGGCCAAAGACCTCGGCGCGATTAACCGAATTGGGAATCCACACGATTGGCGACATCGCCAAATGGCCCGAAGATGAGATGATCCGTTTGTTCGGCGAGAATGGCCGCGATTTATCGCGCCATGCCAAGGGAATCGATGATCGTCCAATTGTCACTGAACGCGAAACAAAATCCATCAGCCAGGAAGAAACCTTTGCGCGTGATATCCGTGACGATAAAGCGCTTGAGAAGACACTGAAAGAACAATCTGCGGAAGTCGCACGGCAATTGAGAAAGAATAATCTGGCAGGGACAACCATCAAGTTGAAAATCCGCTGGCCGGATTTCACTACCATCACGCGGCAAGTCACGTTGTCACAGCCGACGGATCAGGAAGGAGACATCAGCCAAGCCGCGCTCGATTTAATGAGAGCCGTCCGAAAGTCCGGGCAGGCGGTGCGCTTGATCGGCGTCGGCGTCAGCGGACTCGGATTGCCCGTCCGGCAATTATCATTATGGGACGCCCCATCAGAAAAATCACGGCGGTTGCAGGAAGCCGTGGACGCATTGCAGGAGAGGTACGGCAAACAAGTTATAAGGCGCGGCAAGTCTTCATGACATTTCTCACTTGAAGAAATAGAACGTATGTCCTATCCTGCAAGAGAGGAGAATTCCATGAAATCACTTGATCTCAAAAAAGATTTGAAGTATCTCTACACGCCTTCTGCAAAGAAGGTCGAAATTGTGAACGTGCCGCGATTTCAGTTTGCGATGATCGATGGCGCCATAGAAAAAGGTTCCGAGCCAGGCAAGTCGCCGGGATTCCAGGAAGCCACGCAAGCGTTGTACGGAATCGCGTACGCGCTCAAGTTCATGCTCAAGAAACGCAAGACGAACACAATCGATTATCCGGTAATGGCACTGGAAGGTCTGTGGTGGGTGAAAGATGGAATCTTCGATATCACGATCAAGGACAATTGGTCATACACATTGATGATCCTGCAGCCGGATGTCATCACCAGCGATTTGTTCGCGGAGGGACTCGAACAAGTCCGCAAGAAGCGCGGCGCTTCGGAAATGCTTTCCAAACTGCGACTGGAAAAGTTCGAGGAAGGCTTATGCGTTCAAACCATGCACATTGGTCCGTATGCGACCGAACCGGCAACCATTGAACGAATGAAAGTGTTCGCAGAAGAGAATGGCTATCGCGACTGCATGGGCAGTGTAAGAAAACATCACGAAATCTATATGGGCGATCCGCGCCGCGCCAATCCAGAGAAGCTCAAGACGGTATTGCGGCATCCCATCGAAAGGGCAAAATAAGTATGACAGTAAAGACTATAAACATTCATCTCAGCACGCGCGGCAACGCAGATATTCATGACATCACAGAAAAAGTCGAACGCGCTGTTTCGGAAAGTGGATTGAAGAACGGTTCTGTGACTCTCTTCACACCATCGTCCACCAGCGCGCTGACCACCATCGAATACGAGAGCGGCGCGCTCAACGATCTCCGTCGATTGTTCGAGGAGATCATCCCATCGAATCGCGAGTACGCTCATAATGCGCGTTGGGGCGATGGAAACGGTCACAGCCATGTCCGTGCCGCGCTGCTGGGAGCATCCTTGACGGTGCCAATCGTCAATGGTCGTTTGACATTGGGCACGTGGCAGCAAATCATTTATATTGACTTCGATAATCGTCCGCGGCAAAGGGAATTGGTATTACAAGTGATGGGAGAATGACTTTGTACAATTTCTCATCAGGCTCAATTACAATTTCCTTAGAGTTCAATTCCGCCTATTGACATCCAATTCAAGGTATGCGATACTCTCGGCATCAGTGAGGGACCCCATTATTCGCCATCCTTTTAGAAAGGAGGAGGTGATGTCCAACATGGATAGTAGTATCAAACTCAGCGCTGTGGCATCCCTCCTCAAGTAATCTGCAGGAAATACACCTGCACCTTCGGGAAGCCACAGCGCGCCACGCAAGCCGTCCAATTGGACGGCTTGCTGGTTTATATTCATGCCCTATTTCTTTTGAAAGATGTCAAAGGAGGAATTCGTATAAACTAAAACATAACGTGCATCGAGTTTTACAGAACTCAATAGCGGCTGGGTGGCTTTTGATTTTTGAATCAGCAAATAGTCATAACCCAAGCCGGTATCTGCGGACCAGCGATCGATGCAAGCCGAGGATGTGCACGCCTGCAAATCGACCAGACTGCGCAAGCGCGGGAAAAAAGCCTGATCGAGCGTCCACTCCAAGCCTTGCAGGGTGGTCTGACTCTTTCGTTCGGTCAGCGCCGGAAACCATTCCTGAATCGGGTCGGACATGATGCCGGAATCTCCGGTCAGCAAAACGAAACGGCTATTCGGCGCGGTGTTGGCGCTCACCCATTGCATCGCCTGGAATGGTTCCGGTGTATGCAAACTGGTATTGACCAGTACATACGAATACAAGCCACATTCCATAAACAGATAAAAAATGACCGCCAGCAACGTGATATTGAACCAGCGGCTCTGAATGAAATTCATGGCAGTCGTGGTTCTGGTTTTCAACCATTGAACAACAAAAGGCAAGGCGTCCGCAAAACCAACCGCGCACAAAAGCGAAAAGGCCAGAGACGAAGTGGCGCCTGCGCTGCGCTGGTCCAGCACGTAAGCAAGAGCTGCCCAAAGTACCAGCGTGAACCGGCGGTGCCCCGCGTCCCAAAGGATGCCTGCCACGCGCAGGATAACCAGGATCGGAATGTATGTTTCGCGCGCAAATAAATCAGAGAGGAAGGCAGTCAGCGGGAACTAATCATGCGTGCCGCTGCTGGCTGCGCTGATAAACGGCGCCAATCCATGCTGTAGATAAACCGTCAACCACCACGGCGCACAGACCAGTCCGGCCAGCAAAGCCAGACCAGCAGCCTGGGACAGTTTCTTCCAGGAATGTTTGGTGAACAACCAAAAGAAAGCGATGCCATAGACCGTGTGCATGGCCGTTTCGGGATGACTCATTACGCTCAAACCGCCGAAGATAGCGGCTGGGATCACGAATCGCCACGAACCGCTTTTGAACGTGCGTACGGCAAAGTGAAGCGCGAGCAGCATGAACAACACGCCAAAGGAGCGCGTCAAGCCGCCGCCCATGATGACCCAGCCATATGTGGGAGTCAACGCATAGAAGACGGTTGCCAACGCGGCGCGCAGACGGTCTTCCAAAATCGTTTCAGCAAACCCAAAGAAAGCTGGAATGGAAAGCAAGTTGACCATCGCGGGGAGCCAGCGCAGGATTTGAATATCTGGAATTCCCAACAGGCTGAGAAACGCACCCGCGTAAAATCCAAAAGGCGGATAGGCGAAAGGAATATTGGAATAATTGTAGGAAGTAAAGGCGGGGATAAGAAAGCGGTTGGCCTTCAACTCGCGCAGCATGATAAGGAACATGCCGCCGTCGTTTAACGGGAATCCGGCCATCAGTCCGGGAAAGAAGCGGAGCAGGATGCTGAGGAAAATGGTCAAGCCGAGCATCAGCTTGATCCAGTCGTCGCGACGGATGTTCAAGTTCCGCGTCATATCAGATATTTTATCAAACAAGTTTCAACATATCCGCCTCATTTGGAATCTCAACACCGCCATCAAGACACACATGGCAGAGATAAACATCCTCCCCGGCGGCATCCTTGACAATGCGGCGCAAACTCATGATTAGAAATCTTCCGTCTCCATACGTAAGGGCATCGTCAAGAGAACCATGTCGCGCAAATCGTCATCCGGGAACATGAAGTAACCATCCAACGTGGCCTGGATTTTGAAACCCAATGACTCAAAAGCCTTGATCGTTTTGGTTTCGTCCGCGACAATCTCCACCATCAGAATGCCCAGGCCCCGCTTGCGCGCCAAACCTATGAGGGCGCGCACCATTTTCGTACCGAGACCGCGCTTGCGATAATCCTTCGCAAGAAACAGGCGAACCTCGCCAATGTGGCGCTTGGGCCCCTCGCAAAAATGAAGTGAAACATTCCCCACGATGCGTTCTTTGGCAAGCGCGATGAGGGGCAGGACTTTGCCGTAATCGAGATGTTCGCACCAATCTTTAACAATAGCGGGGTCATTGACATGATGGCGGAAGTAACGGAGGTCTTCCTCGCTGACCGTGGAATAGAATTCGTTGAGACGTGATTCATCGTCTGCGATCAAGGGACGCAACAAGACATACGTTCCATCTTTGAGCGTGACCATTTCACGAAAGTTTTTGATTTGTTCAGGGAGCATGTGTCCTCCGATCGTGTATCAGGTGTCAGGTGGATTGCTTCCTTTGGCAATTTCGTGATTCGGAAACCAGGAGTTGGAAATCCCTGCGATTTCCGAATCACGATTTCTTTTATGCAGGGACTCTATCTGTCTTTGGCTCTGGAGCAACAAAGTTCCTCGGCAAGACTCCCCCCTCGGTGACAATGCGGGGCACGATCTCCTCCCAACCGACCGCCATGATATGCAGCCCGTTCACGCCCTGCCCTGCGAACTTCTTGATCTTCTCGATCAGCTCCAACGCTATCGTCACGCCTTCCTCCTGTGCGTTGCCAGCTTTATCTGCCGCTTCCATGCGTTTGATGATCGAATCAGGAACGAACACGCCCGGCACTTCATTATTCATGTATTTCGCCATCTTCAAAGTTTTCAGCGGTGTGACGCCAATCAGGATATAAACTTTATCGAGAATGTTCCGCTTGACAAGTACATTCAGCCAGATTTCCATGTAGTCAGTATCGTAGACCAAATTGGTTTGGAAGAATTGCGCTCCAGCATTGACCTTTTTATGTTCGCGTAAAGCC
>JBJKOR010000820.1:0-6383 GCA_046707185.1 Anaerolineales bacterium
CTGTCCCAGCGCTCCCAAATTGTGGTTGCGCCCATCTTTACAGGATACAGCCACGATGGATTTTCCTGTTGCAGAGCGAGACGATATGCGGTTGCATAATGACCAGTGCTGCACAACGCGTCACAGATTAAAGGCGTGCCGACAAAACCAGTGCGAATATGGAAACCGCTTTCCCGAACCAATTCATCCAATCGGTTTCCAGCATGTTGGCATTGTTCAGGCGTAGGCAGCAGGTCAAAAGCTATGGCAAGGGCATAAGCTGTTTCAGCATCGTTCATCAACCGGCCCGAGGGCGTGATATATTCGCGTGCGAACGCCATACGCGCTGCAGAGGCCAGGGATTGGTATTTCTTTTGTGCATCCATGCGTCCAAGCACCTCTGCTGTCTTAGCCACTAATTCTGCTGAATGGACAAAATAGGCGCTTCCAATAATGGCTTTATCGGTACGCGCCCGTGCCGGTTTATCAGGCGGAGCTGTGGGATCGAGCCAGTCGCCAAACTGGAAGCCCTTGTCCCAAAGGCAACTCTCCCCGGCAACCGATGCAATATAATCCACCCATGCACACATGCTTTCAAACTGGTCTGCCAGAATTTGCGTATCACCAAATTGTTGGTACAGCACCCAGGGGACAATTGTGGCTGCATCTCCCCAGGCTGCACCTGCGCTGGCTTGTTTGCCTAAGACATTTGGAATCACATGCGGCACACGGCCACCAGTTTTTCGCTGATCCACTGCCAAATCTCTGAGCCAGGACCGGAGTAAGCCACTCACATTGTAGAGAAACGATGCGGTCGGAGAAAATACTTCCAGATCGCCAGTCCAACCTAGGCGTTCGTCGCGCTGTGGACAATCCGTTGGAACATCTAGGAAGTTGCCGCGCATACTCCAAACTACATTTTGGTGCAGTTGATTGAGCAGTGGGTCGGAACATTCAAACCAGCCGGTACGCTCCATGTCTGAATGTAGCACAACTGCGCTTAAGTCATCTAAATTCAATTCGCCGGGCCAGTCATTCACTTCTGCGTAGCGAAAGCCGTGGAAGGTAAAGCGCGGCTCCCATGTTTCTGATTGGCCGCCTTTCAACGTATAACGGTCAGTTGCTTCTGCAAAGCGCAGCGGCCGCGTTCCCAGCTCGCCATTTTCAAGAACCTCGGCATGGCGCAATGTGACCGTATGCCCAGCCGTTCCTTTCACCTTGATCGTTAATCGGCCGACGAGGTTTTGACCAAAATCCACGATCGTTTTACCGGATGGGGACTTGTGAACAGAAACTGGTGCCACTTTCTCAGTGCAACGAACAGGTGGCCCAAGTGGTGCTTCGAGCACGTTCATATCCCATTCAATGGCTTGAACTCCACTCCAACTTGAATCATCGAATCCGGACTGGGTCCAGCCCGTATGTTCGAGACGCGCATCGTAGGTCTCTCCATCGTAAATGCCGCTCAGCAGAATCGCCCCGGTTGATGCGCGCCAGTTCTCGTCAGTGACAACACGCTTGCTGGAGCCATCTTCATATAGGACTTCGAGTTGGGCTAATAAGGCAAGATGCTGACCATATACATTCCGCTGACCACCACCAAAGCCGATGCGCCCGCGGAACCAGCCGTCACCCAGAATTGCACCGATGGCGTTTTTTCCTTCATTCAGCATTGAAGTGACATCGAAAGTTTGGTAACGCAGGCGTTTATCGTATACAGTCCAGCCAGGGGAGAAGACATGGTCACCAACGACTTTCCCGTTCAGTTCGGCTTCATACAGACCTAACGATGTGATGTAAAGCCTCGCCGACTTTATTCCCGAACGAAGCTCAAATTCGTGACGAAGGTAAGGTGCAGGATTTGACTTGGTTGTATCTTCGTCCCAAGTCGGAGAAATGAAGCGCGCTGTCCAATCAGAAATGGAGAGCAGACCAGTTTCGATAACGACGGGATCACTCCAATCGGATTCGCTTCCATCCTTTCCCCAAACGCGCACACGGACCGAGACCCTTTCACGAGACGCAAGAGGCGCAAAAGGCCAAGCCACCAACACCGATTGATCGGATTCAACGCTTCCCGTCTGATTCACTAATTTACCATTTACATCATATTTTTCGATTTCATAGGCTGCCTGATGCCACCCCTGAATATCCGTTTCGACCATCCAGGATAACCGAGGACGATCCATACCAATACCAAATGCATCGCGACGATGCTCAACACGGATTTGTAATATAGTTGTTGAAGTCATTTTGTTATCCAAATATGTTTTTTAGCCCTTGATCGCGCCGGCCGTCAATCCAGAAACGATCTGTTTTTGGAAGAACATAAACATGATGAGTGGGGGAATGGTAATAACGATCACATCTGCGAAAAGCAGGTTCCACTGCGAGGCAAATTGACTCATAAAGCCATACAATGTCAGTTGGACCGTTACGTTCTCTGTACCGGGCAGGAAGTAGAGCGGTAGCGTAAAATCGTTATAGACAGTAACAGCTGTGATGACAATTACAGTCACGATTGCTGGCCATAACAAAGGAAGAATAATGGAGAAAAAAATCTGTAAAGGAGATGCACCATCGATAATGGCCGCCTCATCGATTTCTCTTGGAATGGATGCGATGAAAGCACGAAAAACCAATATAGCAAAAGGCATCTGGATGGCGACTTCAACCATGATCAGGCCAAAGATGGTTTTGTAGACACCCAGCCATTGCAGAAGAAAGATCGTCGGTACCACGGCCGGAGGAATGATGAGTCCTGCCAGCATAACAGCACCAGCAAGCGAAGCCGTACGATCACGGCGACGCTGCATCACATAAGCAACCAGCGCAGAGAGGATAACGACCAACACAACCGAGAACACGGTCAGGATCGTGCTGTTCCACATCGCCAGGAACATTCGACTGTGATCAAAGGTCAATACTTCCCGAATGTTCTCGATCAATTGAAATTGGCTTGGCCAACTGAACCGAAAAAGAGACGCCTCTGCACTTGTTTTGGAAGCAGTTAGTAAGATAAATGCGAAAGGTATAAGGAAGACAATACCAAAAACGATCAGATTTACACTGTCGAGCCAGAATTTTGATAAGAATTTCCGCGCTCTCATAGTTCAATCTCCCTGCGATTGAAATACCGCATCAACGGATATACGATGGCCGTGACAAGAAAGAAAAGCACAACATTGCCGGCAGTCGACAATCCATAAAATCCGGCCTGATATTCCTTGTAGATCACGGATGTAAGTACATCCGAGGCAAAGCCAGGGCCGCCACCAGTCATCGTCCAAATCAAGTCAAATCTCCGTAGCCCGCCGATAAACGATAACAAGATGACTGTGAAAGTTGCATTTCGAACTAGGGGAAGGATCACATAACGGAATCTCACCCAGTTGCCACCCTCGAGCCGGGCTGCTTCGAAATAATCCTGCGGGATCGATAAAATGCCCGCGATAAATATCACTGTCGCAATCCCAAGGCCCTGCCATATGTCGACTAATGCTACCGAGTATAAAGCCAGCTTTGGGTTCCCCAGCCATTGGGGTTGTGGAAGCCCCAGGGCTCCCAGGGCACTGTTGATGAGTCCCGTGGATGGCTGCATAAGCGTAGAAAACGTAATTCCGATTGCAACGATACTCACCAGCGTTGGAAAGAAGACGACGCCCCGGAGAAAACCTTTGAGACGGATGTTTGAAGTCAGCAACATGGCAAGCGGCAGTGATAAGATGACTTTAAATCCGCTTGTAAGGACAGCATAGATAATCGTGTTGCGAAGCCCGGCTAAAAGTTGTGGATCACTTAGAAACGAAACATAGTTGTCAAGCCCGATAAACGTCGCATTGAACAGTGTCCAACGGGTCAGGCTAAAGTAGAACGCCAATGCTGTTGGGACAATGAAGAAAACACCGAACACGATTGCTGCTGGAAGATAAAACCAGTGAGGATATGTTAGCAAAACAGATTGGGATCGCTTACTGCTTACCATAGCATCTCGTCTTCCTCGATAAACTCATGGGCTAAGTTATTTTTAGAGTGCCGGAAATTTCCGGCACTCTAAAGGAAAAAAGGAGAGAAACACCATCTCTCGGCTATTTACCAGCCTGGTAAACCAAGCTGTTGAGCCTGCTTCTTGACATCTTCGTCGTATTGCTTCGCCCCGGTGGCGGCATCAATCTGACCGGTTCCTACAGCAACACATATCTGCTGAAGATTAGGTCCTTTAACCGGGGAGAGGAATTCAAGGGCTGGGTAGGCGTTTCCGGAGTCAATATACGCATTGAGATCATTGACAATCGGAGGCACATTACTGGGAAGGGTCGCTCCTTTGATCAGGTATGGACCTGACGGAGTAACCGCTGCGGTGAGAGCGTCCGTGCCAGCCGTTGAGGCCACAAACGCAAAGAAGTCTTCGGCCGCGGCGAGTTTTGCGCCTGTTGTTGTTTGGGGAATGTAGAAGGCCAGGGGCAGCCAAAGTGTGGCGCCATTATGCGAAGCATCTGGGCCGGGCTGTGCGAAGAACCCGATATCATTTGCTTCGTTGGGCGAGTTCTGTGCAATGGTGGGAAACACCTGTGTCAGCATCGGGTACTGAGCGACTTTGCCGTCAGCCAACATCTTCAGCCCATCCGCAAATTTAGCCGTTGCGAAGTCTTTCTGGTACCAACCCTTCTCGTATCCTTCCTGCAGATGCTGGAAGCCTGCCATCGCCGCAGGTGTGTCGGCATAATGCGCCTTGTTAGCGGTAAAGTCCGCAGCAAAGGTAGGATCTGCCACGTTAACATTGTAGTTGTCGGCTAACACAAACAACTGGGAAGTCCATGTGTCGCCATAAGTTTGGAGTACTGGCGGGATGCCGGCTGCCTTCAGTTTTTCATTGTTCGCTTCGAATTCAGCCCAGGTCTTGGGTACACTGATCCCAACCTTGGCAAAGACTTTCTTGTTATAAAAGATGCCGCCAGCAGCTGCATAACCTACCGGCACACCATAAATCCCTCCATTTTGCGAAACGGCTGGCTTAAACGAATCCGCGATGTTATTCATAAAAGGCTCTTTCGAGAGGTCAACCAGCGTTTTGGATGGATTTAAAGCTTGGAGCAACGAGCCGGAGTTGTAGTAGAAGATATCGTTCATCACTCCGGTCGCGAGGCGGGTTTTGACAAGGTTGTCAGCTTCGGTGCCCGACGGCCCTATTTCAATGTTGAAGGTCACGTTCGGATGAAGGGCGGTATACGCTTTGGTCAATGCATTGATCAATACTGCATCATTTTGATTTGGGGACCCAAGGAGACTTAATGTGACGGGTGCAGCGGTTGTAGGAGCTGTAGTAGCAGTTGGCGCTTGGGTTGCAGCAGGAGCGCTAGTGGCTGCTGGAGCACTGGTAGCAGGTGCTGCTGTAGGAGTTGCTTGAGGTCCACAAGCTGCCAATAAACTCAGCAGACAGAGGACTCCAAACACCTTGAAGAGCATTTGATGTTTTTTCATAATCTCCTCCGAGATTTTTTGGAATGGGTGATTAAGTTATGAAATTGATTTACAATTGGGGTGCGGTTCATATCATTACGACAATAGGCAAAATCTCCTTTCTGGATAGAGTCTGAATACCTGCCGTCCAAGCCGGTTCAGCTCAAATGAGAGGGGTTCGTCTGGTCCGAAGCTATTGCTTTCCAGACCTTCAGGTTGGAGGGCCAGTAGTGGATATGGACCGCTTTTTGTTTGCATCGCCATGCCACTACTTATGAGCCCGATCCTCGCTAACTTCAAATTGAATGGTAATGCGCCCCCTCTGTGAATCTTGTATCCACTGTAGAGTACAGTTCACAACTAAAAAGGCGCCTGTCCAGTCGATTCACGGATCACGAGTCTAGGTGGGTGCTGGATAAGCTGCCGAGGGATGTCAGGATTTTGTATTCGCGCCATCAACATTTCAAACGCTTGTATTCCTAATGTGTAGGCATCTTTGGTTACTGTTGTCAGCCGGGGAATAAGATAATTAGCCATTGGAATATTGTCGTAGCCGACCAAGGAGAGATCGTTTGGAATGCGCAGTTTCATGTCTGCAGCCGCGCGTAAAGCACCGATGGCCAATAGGTCGTTAATTGTGATGATAGCTGTAGGGCGAGCCTTAAGTTCCATAAGCTTTTTTGCAGCCTGATACCCATCCTCAATCGTTGGGCCGCACTCCTGAACCAAATCGGGGTCAAATGATATCCTTGCAGCATCAAGGCTGGCTCGATAAGGCAACAAGCGATCTTCAGCCAGTTCATGTCCGCCCACGCCATAAATGATGCCGATACGACGATGTTGAAGTGAAAACAAATAGGACATCACTTCCTTGGTCGCCTCTCGATAATCGGCATTAACCGCATCCACACCATAGTTTTGAGATAATTCGACGACAGGGAGGC